>JAJXZA010000163.1 GCA_021780285.1 Planctomycetota bacterium | reverse complement strand
GAAAATCTTTACTGTCAACGACCCGCAGGAATGATGTGTGTCCGTCCGCGATGACGACCTGCGGCTTGCCCGCCTGGCGGTCGAACTCTTCCGTTCTGGCATTGTAGAACATGACCCGTGAGATGGTGTCAGGCAACCAGCTTTGGACCGTCAATAGTTGGCTAAGGTCCGCCTCGCAGCCGCCGTGTCTAAAGCGAATATCCGCCATGCAGCCCCTGGTCGGGGCCTCACCCGCTCCGCGCCCAGCGAGGCATATCTGTGAATGGGATTCTGAAAGGTTCGAGGGTCTGATTTCACCGCCCCGTTTCACCAAATGGGCATACAAGTGGGAATTAGGAACCTGTTGCCCTTTAAGGACCGCAACCGGGGCTTCGCCCTCAATGCGCAAGTTCATTGCCTCTGAACGGGTGATGTTTATGCGCCTGTCGAACTTTGAATTGAGTTGTTTGACCATGGGATTGCCTTTCGGGTCAAAACCGTCAAACACGAAGCATCCTGGCCTTGTGGCGTGGTACAGGAGCACGCTCTTCGGATCCCTATGCGCGAGCTCCAGCAGTCTCTGATAATGTGACCCCACGTCATTGGCGTCATCAAATTCCAGACACCTTCGCATTGCTCCCAGCGCGATCAGGCCAGCGGCAGCAGAATCGCATGGCATCGAAACTAAGGCAATTCTGCGCGAAGGGTGAGGCTTCGCCAGCCAAGCGAAGCCGAACTCGATCAGGAATAACGCCCACTCAGGGACTTGACGCCACTGGCTGCCTGCTTCTGAAAATTCCATCTAACGTTCCGATCAAGGGGAAGCACAGTTTGCATATACAAATTGAGCTACTGGCCTAAACCCCACTGGTAGCGAGGGCGCTGGGGCAACACCTCTCCGTCTGAATTTTAACGATGCCGAATCAGGTCAAGTATCCGCCTCATAACGCAATTCGGATCGGCGACCTCGCATTCCCAGACGACGGCTACGCGCCAGCCGCATCGCCTAAGCCGCCGGCATACGCTGGCATCGCGCATCATGTTCTCCTCAAATTTCGCGTTCCAGAAGGCGGTACGGCTTTTGGGCTCGTAAGCCAGGCGACAACCTTTATGGCGGTGCCAGAAACAACCGTGGATAAATATTACGGCGCGGTACTTCGGTAGAACAACATCCGGCGTACCCGGTAGGTCCTTTCTGTGCAGGCGGAAACGGAACCCGTTATTGTGCAGTATCGAGCGTACCGCGAGTTCAGGTTTGGTATCCTTGCGTTGGATACGCGACATATTCCGACTTCTGAGCTCCTTTGAAATTTTGTCCATATAATTTTGACTATAAAAAGTGTAGCTCTATTTAAGCATGTTGTAAATAATGCGGGCGATTCCATTTGCTAACAGTGGCGGTACGGCATTGCCGACTTGAGTGTATTGAGCCGTCCTGCCGCCGCAAAAGAAGTAATTGTCAGGGAATGTCTGGAGGCGAGCGGCTTCGCGTACGGTCAGGCTGCGGCACTGCGCCGGGTCATAATGAATATAGTAGTGGCCGTCCTTGGAGATGTGGCTGGTGATCGTGGTTGAAGGACGGTCTGGCAACTGCACACGGAAGCGGTCGGAAAAGTGGCCGGTGCGGACGGCCTGTTCCACGTTTTCGTGATTAGGCAAAAGGTCTTTGGGGAAATCTGACAGCGATGGGGGGCGCTGGTGAACCTTGGTGAAACACGCGGCGAAAAGGTAGCGGTAGAGGTCGCTTTTCATATGTGCGCGGGCGCTGTGGTTGCACACACCGCCGATACGCGGATCAATAAACCAGCCCGGCTCGTACCCCGCACCGATCTTTGCGCGGAAGAACTCGCCTCCACGCCCGAACTCCGGCACCACTGCGGAAAGCATTGTCTTGGTGAGTAACCGCGCCACCTGACTGCAAATTGTGCTGCCACCGGGGTTTTTTTCCCAACGGCAATTCAGGCCCGATTGGATTGCAGCCACCCAGTGCTCGTTGCTGTCATGTTCGCCAGAGATACCGCTCCGCAGGGACGGCAGACCGCAAAGAACAGCCGCGGCGGGTACTGATTTTTCGACTATTGGTAGGGGGCTCGGCGAAGCTTCCAGATCACTGCGCACGCCCACAATTATCAACCGATGCCGGGCCTGCGGGATTCCGTGTTCCTCCGCCCTGACCAAGAAATTCCGGGGGGAGGGTGGGCCGGG
This sequence comes from Planctomycetota bacterium, assembly GCA_021780285.1. Taxonomy (GTDB): domain Bacteria; phylum Planctomycetota; class Phycisphaerae; order WQYP01; family WQYP01; genus JABEVB01. The sequence goes on along the minus strand of JAJXZA010000163.1, from coordinate 6,498 downwards.
CGCGTGCGGGCCATCTACCGGTGGCCGGTTAAGGGAGTGCAGGACGTAGCCCGGCCGCCGCTGGCCGGCTGGTTGGCGTCCCTCCGCCAGCAGTGCATCATGCGGGGACCGCAGGTCAGCAAGTATTTTCCCAAAAATTCGAGTATCACGTACTTTGGCGGAAAGCAGCCCCTTGACGTTCTCCATGACAAACACTGCTGGGGCGTGATCAGCGATCACCTGCAAATAATCAACATAAAGCTTCTGGCGAGGGTCGGTGGCAAGGTCATAATTTTCAATCCCCCTGTTTCTGGAACGGCCAACCAGCGAATAGGCTTGGCAGGGCGGGCCGCCAATGAGCACCCAGTGGTCTGCTCCGGCGAGGGCGGAAGTGATGCGTTCGCGGACCGCCCCCGCGTTCTCCTTTTTCAGCTCCAAGTTCCATGCCTCAGCCATAGCCGCTTTCGCCTCCGTTTGGTGGGAGTTGAATAACTCGGCTTGGCTGATCTCGCGCCGCAAGTACATGTAATACTCGTCCGGAGCCTTGCCGGGCGGAAATTGCCGAAAGAAGGCTCGTAGCTGCAATGTCTGGTGGGCAATGGGGTCTTTCTCAATGGAAAGGCGTATCTTGAAGGCTCGCTGGCCCCTCGCGTCCAGGAGGGACGCGAAACCCTCGCCGAGGCCGCCCGGCCCCGCGAACAGGTCAATCACGGGGATTGGGTTATTATTTGTGTGTCGGGGTCCCGGTTTCGCCATGATTGATTTTCTCGCGACGTTTCTTTTATCGGCGATATTTTATACCGCCCCACCCGCCGCTTGGCGAACCCGATTGGCCGCAAGGAGACCCCGCGAAAAATTTCGATCTGCGGCTTGACATATCCACTGTTGGTGGATAAATCAGGTCACATGATTACCTCAAACGCAATTGTTGAGCGGATGAAACGCGAGATTTTGGAAGATGTTTCGGCTGGCCTCGTCCCGGCAAACGTCGCCGGATACACAGACCTTCACGAATACATGGACGCGAACTGTTATGGGGGCACCGAGGCACTGTTTGATGCGGCGCACGATGCGGTTCCTGACACCGATGGGGCCCATACAGTCGCATGGAACTCGTTTTGTGATCTGGTAAATCCGGCCATCGAGGCGGTGGACGCATGGATCAAGTCGGGCGGCATTGCGGCGGCAATTGCAGAGCGAGCAAAGCGATGAAAGCCAATATCCGCCGGGCGATCATCGAGGAAATGCGACGTAGAAATATGAGCACTAATGCGTTGGCTGCGCTGGTGGCGGGCAGGGTTCATCGCAGCCATGTTTATGATTTTGTTGGCGGCCGGAAAGAATTGACAACGGAAAAGGCGAATCATCTGCTGAATGCGCTGGGATTGGAGATTATTCGCACCGAGTCTCGATGAATAACTTTCTGGCGGCGTAATCTGCTGCGCTTTCGGTTATCGCGTCGGTTTGTTTCTATTTTGGGGAGTTAAACATGGCTGTATCGAAGGACCTTTCGGGGGAGGCGCTGCTTGAGTTCATCGTTGCCAATAGGGCGACCATACTGGAAACCTCGGAGGAGAATATATTATTCGACATCCAAGAAGTTATGCAGCAGCAAATTATTCCGGGCGACAGGCTGCTGGGCCTTGAGTTGGCTTGGGATGTTTACTGGGGCTGCGTGGGCATTGATAGCCAACGGTTTATCAATACCGATGACGAATTTGCCCAGGCTCCGGAAACTACTTTCCGCGTCAACGCTGATGGAACGTTATCTGGCGGCCCGGATGATCTGGCGGAACTTCGCCGGGCGATCAGGGAATATCTTGAAGATTTTATTGGGACGCTACGCGAGGAAATTGGCGTCGGCTAAGTTGGTAAGCACGCGGGAGATGCCGACAGGTTGGGCGTTGGTGGGATTGCAGGATAACCGGGTATTGCCTGTCCGCCGTGGCGCCCTGGCGTTTTTGGTGGGCGGTGCGGCTGCGCCGCGGGGGGATTTGAAATTTCGGGATTTACGATTTGAAAGGGGGAGCGCCGGGTCGCGCCCGGCGGCGCGGCTGCGCCGAGATAGTAGATTGAGAAAGTAGTAGGTTGGGTGCGCAGCGCGGCCTGCGGGCCGCAAGAGCAGTGGAGCAGGTGACAGTGGAGCAGGAGAGCTTGGGGCGCTACGCTTGGGTTGGCGCGCGGGTAGCTGGGCTGCCGCGACGGCGAGCTGGAGCAATGGACGAGGTGTTTCTTGTCAGAAAAACAAGATATCACAGGTGTACAATGCGGGGGATATAAAATTTAAGATTTGAAAATAAAGCGGGGTGCGGCGGCTACGCAACGGGGGGAGCGGCCACCGGGGTGGCCGGCTTAGGGGGTGCGGCTGCGCTGCGGGAAATGGGGTGATGGGGTGGGCGCGACCCGCGGTCGCGGCTTTATGGGGGCGGCTGTGTTGCGCCCGCGGCGGGCTGCGGGGCGGCTGCGCCGAGAAAGTAGGGGGAGAAAGTAGTAGGTTGGGTGCGCGGGGGATTTAAAATTTAAGATTTGAAAATAGAGCGGAGTGCGGCGGCTACGCGCGTTAGGGGAAACGGCCACCGGGGTGGCCGGCGTATTGGGGTGCGGCTGCGCCGAGAAAATAGACGGAGAAAGTAGTGAGTGGAGTCCCGTGGGATTTAAAATTTAAGATTTGAAACGTTTTGGGCGCGGGTGATTTAAGATTTAGAATTTCAGTATTTGAAAAGAGCCGGGCATCGCTGCTGAACCGCCATGGTCAACGCATTGCCAACCATATCCGCCCTCATGTGCTCGGCCATACTCCAGCCTACGATCCGCCGACTATACAAGTCCAATCATGCACCAGCAGATTGCCCACGAGTTGCGAAAGTTCAAAATGCCCCGGCTCAAGCATGAAGTGATCCATCAGGTCATCCGCTTGATTGGCGGGTATATCCATTACAAACTGGCCATGCTCAAAGGCCATATCGGCCTGATGGTCGCGATTCCATTGCTGCATGGAAGAAAACAGGGCGATGCTGATAACACACGTCAACACAATTAGAGCGGCATTGGCAATGGGCCAACGGTGCATGGTGACATCCGGACGATACGGCACAAACATACATTGGCTCCTGATGATGGGCCAGACGTTTTACTTCCAGATAATTGACAGGATTATAACCTCTCGGGCCAAAAACTCCCGGCCACTGCAGGCACGCGATGCGCCTCTGGCGTCCTTAACCCGGCTGCCTGGTTTACAGCTTTTCCGGTGTTTTGACGTAAAACTCCTTCAGGTTACACAACCACGCAGCCAACAGCGTGCATACAACGCCACCCGCCAGCAGCACCAGTATGCAGGTCGCGCTTTGCGCGTAACCCAACAGTTCGCCATGACTGTTGAGCACCAGTTTCCAATTGTCGGCGGCTAGATTTTGTGACGTGCCGTGGCTGGTGGGCACAATAAATGCAAGCCAGCGATAGGCAATAAGTCGCGTGTAATAAATGACCGTAAGCAGGCGAATGCTGAACGGTAAGTTGGCCAGCAGCCCCTCAACCAAGGCTATGTAAATCAACCCCACCACCAGTACACGCCGCGTAACCATGCCGATCAACCCAAACAGGCATCCATACACTGCTGCAGCCAGAGATGTCAGCACACATGCCTTGGCGCAGCGGCTGGCTGCAACCGCCCCATGCCCGGCTCCAATATAAATGGCGCCATAGGTGAGGATGTCGGCGAGCACCAGCAGAATGACCATAACGGTAATGGCCGCGGCCAGTTTGGTCATGTACAAAAGCCACTTGGGCACGGGCCGCGTGAGCAAATAGGTCAGGGTCTGATCTTCCTGTTCATCCTGAATAACGCCGGATGCATAAATCAGCGCGGTCAGCGGCACCAGCGCCTGAGGCATAAACATAAACGCCAGAAAAAACTCCAGCATTTCGCGCGGCACGCTTGCCGAGGTAAGCCGCAGTACTCCCGCCAGCAGCGCCGGCACTGAAAGCAAAATAGCCACCATAAGCCAGCGTTTGCCATGCTGATGTTGCCGCAACGACAGCCCGTAAAGCGCCCAGACGCTTCTAAGCAGCGAAGGCCGCGGCAGGTTTGGCGCGCTGACCGTTGGCGGCCCGCCGACGTTGACAGCGGCGGGCGCCGTGCGTGTTGCTTCGCTGAAATCAGTTTGCTTCATCTGCCCACCAGGTATTTAAAGACCGCTTCAAGATTATCATCCTGCGAGTACACTTCACGAAGCTCAGAGCCGGCGGCGGCAAGTTCAGGCAGCCGCGAGTAAAACAGGTCGGGCTGTACGGTCTCCACAACGATGGTTTGAGAAGCATCATGCACGTTAATGCCCTGCACATCAGGCCAGGTGATCATGGCGGCCGCCAGCGCGCGAGCCTGAGGTGATGCCAGCACAATGCGATGCGGATGTTGATCCATAAGGTTGCGAATGTCGCGAATGTGGCCCTGCGCCAGCAACCGGCCGCGGTTGAGCAGAATAATCTGCGAGGTTAGCGCCTCAACTTCGTAGAGCACATGGCTTGAAACCACCACGCTGCGACCGGCAGCGGCAAGCCGATGAATAATTTCGATCAGATCATGCCTTGCCACGGGGTCGGTGCCGGTCATAGGCTCATCCAGAAACAGCACCCGGGGCTGGTGCACCATGGCCCCAGCCAATTTGGTGCGCTGCCGCATGCCTTTTGAATATCCGCGAATGGCTCGTTTTTTGTGCAAGGTCATGCCGACAGCTTCCAGCACATCATCGGCGGCGGCCCTGGCGATCCTTGGCGCAAAGCCCGCAAGGCGGGCACAGGTCGCGACAAAATCCTGCCCGCTCATCCACTCATAAAACGCATCTTGCTCAGGGCACAAACCCACCTGGTGATACAGGCTGGGGTTGTTCCACGCCGGCGCACCAAGCACCTGCACCTGTCCCTTGCTAACACGAAGCTGTCCGGTCGCCAATTGCAGCATGGTAGACTTGCCCGCCCCATTGGGGCCAAGCAAGCCGGTGATGCCCGGCTGCACCAGCACGCTGAGCTTGTTCAGACCGATCACGTTGCCATACCACTTGCTTACCTCGTGGAATGCGACAATCGGTTTTATTTGAGGCGATCCATCGCCCGGATGGACCTGTGGAGAATCCATATACAGATTCCTAAAACGCAGGCGAGCACTCCGACCGCCCAATACCACGGATAGCGCGGGCCAAGATACCGCGCCAGCAGCCGCTGCCGATGCGGCCCCGGCGGCAGCAGTTTACCAATGCTGCGCCAGGCCTCGTTGGTTTGCAGCAACTGCTGGCCGATGCGGGCCAAATCGCCCGTATAAGACGCCAATGGCCGCCAATCGCGGGTGGCATCGGCAAGGCGCAGCGCTGCGTAGCGCTGCCGATAGAGCTGCCAGCCATTTTGGTCAAGCGGCGGCCTTTCGGAATTGGGGATCAGGGGTAGAAACCGCCGTACCGGCACCTGATGTTTAAGCATCCATTGGCGGGCGTCAAAGCGCAACTGATGTTGATGCACGTGCTCCAATACGCCGCTGCCGATGCCGCCTATAAACCACACCCCCAGCCACAGCAGCGCCACATAACGCGAATTGCGCGTCAGCGCTGAGAGCGCCAGCATAAGCGTGCCGGCACAAAGGGCAATGACCGCTCCATAAACAATGGCCGCGAGCAAAATGCCGATGGTCTGCGGAATAATCGTAATATCAAGCGAAAAAAGCAGGCCAAGAATATAAGCTACGATGGCCGGGGCGATCATCACCATCGCCAGAAAAAACACAATCACGCCCAGCTTGCCCAAAAAATAGTCGCTGCGCCGCAGCGGTCGCGAAAAATACAGCGGCAGTGCATTAACGCGCAAGTCCTGACTGATGAGGTTAGGGCCGATGAGCAGTATCACCACCATAGAAAAGTAGAGTTCCACATGCATAAAGTAGCCGTAGGCCAGCCGCCACACATCCACCCGGTAATGCAATGGGGCCGCCACTACGCCGGGGTTCATAAAAGCCATAAAGCTTACAAATGTAGACACCAGCGAACTTTTTCGCTCGAGCAGGCCCCACATCGCCAGCAGGCAAGACAGCGTCAGGGCCGGCGCCCAGGCGGCAAAAAGCACATAACGTACGTACCGCGTGCGCATGCTTACGCGAATGCCTTGCCGTGCCACCGCCAACCAGCGCCAACGGTGGCCCGCCAGCCGCCCGGTCCAGTGCTGATAGCCTTGATCCATAATTGGCATCAGTGCGGCTCCAACGCATCGAGAAATACTTCTTCCAGCGTGCTGCGCTGCGGGCGCAGGTGACGAATCTGCGAGTGGCTGTCGGCAGCCGCCTGCCACACCATTGCCATTGCGGCGCCTTCCGGTAATTTCACGGCCAGCAGCTCGCCACGGACTCTTACCGTGCAGCCGGCCGCCGCCAGCCGCTGATTAAAGACCTCGCTCGGCTGCTTGAGCCGTAATTCATAACAATCGGCGCGAGCCTGCTTAAGTTCGCTGATAGGCCCCTGCAAAAGTAGCCGGCCATTGCCC
>JAJXZA010000384.1 GCA_021780285.1 Planctomycetota bacterium | reverse complement strand
GCCATGGCTACGCTTACGCACAACCATTGTGAATTGCGTAATGAGAAAGGCGCTGTGGTGGCCAAGTTCATCAAGTATGCGGAGCCGACCGCATTGCAGCGGCGGGCGTTGGACCTTCTGGAGGGGTCTGCCAATTTTTCTGGCGTGACGCGATATTTCATCGTCATAACCCATGTTTTTGTAGTGCAAATGCCGTTTGGTATGATTCGGCATGGCCCGACGCCCGATTTATTGGCAGACCCTTCTGGAGGTGTGCCCAGTACGGGGAAGCTGATTTTTGAATAATTCGCAATGCCTATGCGGGTGAAATGCGTTTTCTATATAAGGAACTTTGGGTTAAAGTATTTCAGGCGACAGTACGGAATGTCCTATTCCGGCGGAACCAGCACAGGATTGGATAGTACGCCTGGTCATTTATCGGCGAGGAGCCGCTCAACATCCTGCAGGAGCACCGGGAGTTTGCTTTCGATGATATCCCACGTGATTTCGTTTTTGATGACGCCGTAACCGTGAATGAGTTGATTACGAAACCCGATGATGCGGCGCCACTCATTGATCTGTTCTGCGGAATGCGGATCTATTTTGCACAATTGGCTTAACGCTTTGCCGATCACGACGAAATTTTATTGTACGGCATCGCGCAAGACCGCATCGCCGAGGTAGGCGGCACGGGAACACTGACACGTGTGCCGTTTAATTTGCTCGGCCGCGTCGAGAATATCCCGCAGGAGTTTTGCCGATTCAGGCTGCATAGAGCGCCACCCGGTGCCGATTTGCAACCTGCAGGAAGTAGGGGTTGCGGACATCCGCACTGCTAACCAGATCAACGGGGCGGCCGAGCAGTGCTGAAAGCTCCTCGCTCAAACCGAAGTAGCGGTCGGCGAGGTGTTCTGGATCGGCGTCAAACTCGTAAAAAAAGTCCACATCGTTTGCCTCCGCATCGAATTCGCCCGCAGCCGCCGAACCGAAAAGCTCCAATTTCCGAACGCCGAACTTGCGGCAAAGCGCCGCGGGTCTGCCAATAAATCGGGCGTCGGGCCATGCCGAATCATACCAAACGGCATTTGCACTACAAAAACATGGGTTATGAATATGAAATATCGCGTCACGCCAGAAAAATTGGCAGACCCAGCGCCGCGATATCCGAGAGATGCTCTTGCACAAGGGTAATCATGAAACATATTATGGATTGCGGTAGGCTTTACTGTCTACTGTCGGTTCCCGGCCGGGTGCGTCCGGGTCTGCCAATTTTTCTGGCGTGACGCGATATTTCATATTCATAACCCATGTTTTTGCAGCGCAAATGCCGCTTGGTATGATTCGGCATGGCCCGACGCCAGATTTATTGGCAGACCCGGTGCGTCCTGATATAAGTTTGCAGGCGAGCGCAGCGGCTCTATTGATGCGCCAGCGACTGCGCCAAAGCCAGCAGCCGCATGAGTACGGATTCACATGCGGGGTCAATGCGGCGGGCGGTGCGCAGCAACGCCATCTTGGCCCAGGGATCGGCCGGCACGGCGTGCCGCAACTGCCATTGCAATGCCAGCTTTTCAAATGCCAAAAGCACCGCCTCACCGGTCATAACGGCCAGAGGCGAGCCAGCGGTATAAAAACCGGGCGCCGCCAGCGGGCAGGTCCATGGCATATCAGCTTCGGGAGCGGTAACTGGGGCTGCCTGGCCGAGCCAGCGTACCGGCAGGCCGACGGCCAAACGGGGCGCGTAAGGTGAAGCAAGCCACCATTGATGGCCGCTTTGCAACAGCACCAGTATTTCGAGCGGGCGATTTTGGCTTTGAGCGGCCGAGTAAATCTTTTGTGCTGATTTTTGCATAGCGGCCGGCAGCAGCACCACACCGGGCGTATGAGTACTTGCCTCGCCGCTTGCGCGCCACATAGCTGCCGGATTAGCCTGGCCTCCCACGAACACAAAACCTTCGCAGGCAAGCTGCCTGATTTGGCGGCAGGTTTCAAGCAGAGGCAAATAGATTCGGGCCAGGGCGGCGGCATCGCGCCGGCGCCAAGCCATGCGCTCGGACTGCTCAAGCAGGCGTTTGGCGGCGACATACCGCCCGCGTGCCAACGCACGCTGGCCGGCATCACACAGCGCGTAAACCATGGGTATGTGTGAGACCGCGGGCGGCCTGGCGGGCGTGGAGATATCACTTATGTTGCGGCTGTTCATGGCAGGCGATGATGGACAATTGCAACGTGGTTGTCAAATGTGCGCGGTAGCCATCCGAGTTACTTGCGTTAGGCCGACCGAACCGAAGATTAAGCGGATCATCGCAGATAAGAAGTGTTGAGTCTTCATACTGCCGGCAGGCGGAGCCGTGGCTTTTGGCACACCAGTAGAAGCCACTTTTCGGAATATGCAGCGGGGAGTAATGCGGAAATCGTACTGGTGAGCGATGCGGGCGAGGACGCCCGCGCCCCCAGAAGGCTGTTGGAATGCGCGAAATAATCTGGGCGGTGAATTTAAGCCACGCATCGCCTCGGACAGGCCCCTAAAATAACTGCGCTGCATCGCCGGTATTTTCGACAGGCTTGGGCGGAGGCGGTTTGATTTTGAGGTGGCTGTAGGCGGCGGCGGTAAGCTGGCGGCCCTTGGGCGTGCGGCGGATGAAGCCGGTTTGCAGCAGAAACGGTTCGACGACATCTTCGAGCGTGTCGGCTTCTTCGCCCATGGTGGCGGCGAGCGCTTCAAGGCCGGCGGGGCCGCCATCGTAATCGCGGGCGAGCACCTTCATAAAGCGGCGGTCTAATGCATCAAGGCCAAGTTCGTCTATACCTTCTAAATCGAGCGCATCGCGGGCGATAGGCAGTGTAAGCCGCCCCTGACCGCGAACCAGCGCAAAGTCGCGCACGCGGCGCAAAATGCGGTTGGCTACTCGCGGCGTGCCGCGGGCCCGCTGCGCAACCAGCGTAAGAGCCTCGGCATCGGCTGGAAGCTCAAGCAACTGGGCCGAGCGTTTGACGATGGTGAGCAAATCAGCCGGCGAATAGAAGTTTAGATGGTGCACAATGCCAAAGCGCGAACGCATGGGGCCGCTGAGCAAACCGGCGCGTGTGGTAGCGCCTATGAGCGTAAAGGGAGCAAGGTCAATATGCAGCGAATCAGCATGGGTGCCGCCGCCGGTGACCACGTCAATGGCAAAGTCCTCCATGGCGGAATAGAGATATTCTTCGACGGCGGCGGGCATGCGGTGAATTTCATCAATAAACAGCACTTCGCCGTCGCGAATATTGGTAAGCATAGATACCAGATCGGTAGGCCGGGCGAGCGCGGGCCCGCTGGTCATTTTGGGCGCACCGGCGTTTAGCTCTTCCGAGATAATGTACGCCAGCGTGGTTTTACCGAGGCCGGGCGGACCATGCAGCAGCACATGCTCCATGGCCTCATGGCGGGCCTTGGCGGCCTGCACACTGATTTGCAGCTTTTCGACCAGTTCGCTCTGGCCGATGTATTCCGCAAGGCGTTTGGGGCGCAGCGGCGAGGCGCCCTGCCGCGAAGGCTCATCTTCCGGTAGCTGCTGCCCGCTGACGATACGTTGTCTGGTCATGGTGCGTTCTCTATGCGTTTAAGGTTCCGCGGCTGCGCTGGGCCGCGGTTCAAGCACCGGCCTTGAGGCGGTATGCCGCCTTCATGATCGCATTGCTGCCGGCCAGCGCAGGGTCTACGGCGCAGGCGCGATCCACCCAATTTTCAGCCTCGATACGCCGCTCGCCAAGCTGAACCATTGCGGCGATGGCCTGGCTTTGCGCCTCGGTTCGCGGTTTGGCCGCTTCAGCGGCAACGCCGGTGCCGGGCGTGGCGAAGCTGTCCACCTTGCCGTACAACTCCGCGATCATCTGCTCGGCGGTGCGCTTGCCGATTTCCGGCAGGCTTGTGAGAAACTTGCTGTCTTTGCGGCAAATGGCGCCGGCAATCTGGTCTATGGGTTTGGTGAGCGCCCGCAGGGCGCGGCGCGGGCCGATGCCCTTGACCGTAATAAACTTTTGAAAAAACTCCTTGTCGTCGCTACGCATAAAGCCGATGAGTCGCGGAGCCAGCTGCCCAAAGCTCGCGTTACCCTCAATGTACTCCAGCGTAAAAAAGGTGACGCGGTTGCCCACCTGCGTTTGCAGTCGCGGCAGGTCCACCGCGGGCACATAAAGCTCGTAGCCCATGTCGCCGACGAATACCAGAACCGCATCGGTTCCAACCGCTTCAACCGTACCATTGATACGAGCAATCATTGTGCACTCTGTTCCTGCTGCGGACAACCTGCAAGCCTAGCTGTCCAATATACGGGGCAAGTATAACCGGCAAGCGAACCGCGTACAGAGGCGGCAAAGAGAATCGTTTTAAGATGATTGGCCTATCGGCAAAAATACCCACGGGGGAGCAAGTGGCTCCCCCGTGGGTGGTGCGATAAGAAAGGAGAGAGGGTCAACGTTAGTTCGGGCTTACGGCGAACCGAAAAAGTAACTCGCCGAACCCAGGGCAAGCATGCCCCCCATGCCATCCAGAGGCATATCGGCAGCCGGTTTGGCTGCGAAGCTTATATTACTGATCGCCGACGTTGCAGCGACCGCATTAGGTTGTTGTGCGACAGACCGGCCAAGCGTACCTGCCGCGGCACGAAGTATCTGTTTTTCAAACGCTGTGGAGAAAGCCACGCAGGTAGGGCCGCTTATGCAATCCACAGCTTCACTGGGAGCCGCAACCTTATCGGCGGCTTTGCTCCCCGTGACCGTCTTGCCAAAGCCAACCGCCGAGAAACACGCAGTCGCCATCAAGACCGTTGCCAGAGAAAACTTTCGTCCCATCATAACTTTGCGTGCTGTCGTCGGCATAACAAAACTTTCCGATCTCTTCCCAAAGCTGCCACTAAAAGCACCGGCCAAAACCATTAAGTTTGGCCACCATCTCTGCCTACGCTAAGAGCACCGGACCGCGTCCATTGGGCCGCCTAAGCACTTCGCTTAAGCACACCTTCGGGCAGCGATGCTCCGAGTTGCGGTTACTGCCTATAAGCAAGCCAGTAACCAATCAACATTGGAGATTATAGACCCGATAATTGTTTTGTCAAGAAGAAATCTTAAAAATTTTTATTATTCGTGTATACGAAATATAAGTCTAATATTATTCAAAAAATAGCGTTTTTATATGATGCGACCTCTATGAACACCGTTCGTGGACACTTGGCCGGTGCGATTTTTGGCCCCACGGAACCGTATGAATCACCCCATAGCTCAATTTTGAGGCAGGACAAGCGGTTTTACGCCCCGCCACCCGCCGGCAAACCCCCGCACCTTTTTTAACTGACGACTCAATGCAATCGCCATTTGTCATAGAGCGGCCTCTTGACGTAAGTTATAGACCTATCGCTTATTTAATGACAGTAACATGCGGTGACAATGTGCGTATTTCGTGTTGCTTCGTCACACGCCGCCGCGGATGCGATTCTGTGGGATTGCCGCCCATGCAAAAGTGCGGCTACCAGGTGACGCCATCACCCCGGTGGACATTATAAAGTTAACGGCGTTTGAATTGTCGCTCCAGATCGCGCAGCGTCAGCCGCACCGTAGTTGGCCGGCCATGCGGACAATTGCTTGATCGGTCAACCATGTGGCGGCGCTCGAGCAAGGCGGCGATCTCGGCATCGGTGAGTGGATCGCCCGCCTTAATTGCGGCCTTACAACTTGCCATGTCGAGCACTTCATGGAGCAGGTGCTCATCCTGAAGCTTGTCGCCCTCTTCAAGCAGATGATCGAGCAGTTGCTTGAGCAGTTCCGCCGGGTTTAAACGGCGCAACAGGGTTGGCAGGCTTTGCACGGCAATGCTGCCGGCGTCGAAATGATTGATCTCAATGCCAAGGCGGGCCAGCAGCGGCCGCACGCGCTCCACCACATCGGCCTGTTCGGGCAATACGGGTACAACCACCGGCAGCAACAGACGCTGGGCCTCGAGCGTGCCGCGGCGAATGCGTTCCAGCAATTCTTCATAAATGATGCGTTCGTGCAGGGCGTGCTGGTCAATAATGACCAGACCATCGTCTTCTTCAACAACGATGTAGCTTTGATGAAACTGCTGAAATCGGTAAGGCCCCGGCGCCGGCAGGGATGGGGCATGGCCGGCCGCAGCGGCCTGCTTTGCAGGGGCGAACGGCTGTGCCGGGACCGCGGCATCACCCTGGGCAGTTTGCCCAAGTTCCAAAACCGAGGGCAATTCGGCGAACGGCGTGGCCGACTCCCCGGCAGCGCTTTGCCCGCCCGGCACGGCACCAGTCGCGGTAAAAGTCTCAAACTGATCTCGCATGGTGCTTTGCGCGCCGGTTGGGGCCGCCTTAAAGAAATCAGCGAGCACGCGGCGGGTTTCGGCGGCGGTGTCGCGGGGGCGCCAAGGAGCAGTCGGCATGGGCGGCGGCGCAGCGGCATCGGGGCGAAGCTGCGCCCGCGGCGTAAGGTCGCGGCTGAGCAGGCATTCACGTATGGCCGCGAGCACCGCACGGTAGGCGGCATTGGGATCGCGAAATCGCACCTCTATTTTTTGTGGATGCACATTAACGTCAAAAAGCACCGGAGGCATGGTGATAATCACCAGAGCCAGCGGCTGGTGGCTTGGCTCGATGAGGCCGCGATAGGCCTCTTTAACGGCATGCAAAATAGAGCGGTCGCGGATGAACCGCCCATTCAAAAACACATACTGATAGCGCGCCGTGGCCCGCGCCAGGGCCGGCATGCCCGCAAACCCCGCAACCTGCACCTCCGGTGATTTAAACGCCAGCGGCAGCAGGTTGTCGTAATTGTCGCGTCCTACAACCTCGGCAACGCGCAGGCGATGATCGCTGGTTGCCGCCAGATCAAGGAGTTTTCGCCCATTATGCGTGAGCGAAAAGCCCACCTGCGGCTGTGCCAGGGCCACGCGCACGAGAGCCTCTTGAATATGGCCGAACTCGGCGGTGTCGCTGCGCAAAAACTTACGCCGTGCCGGCACACAGTAGAATAAATCGCGCACTTCTATGCTGGTGCCCACGGGTGCAGCGCATGGCTCGGCCGGGCCGAGCGTGCTTTCATGGGCTTCGACCCGAACGCCCTGGGCGTCTTTGGCCTGGCGCGTGACCAGCGTAAGGTGACTTACACCCGCAATAGACGCCAGCGCCTCGCCGCGAAAGCCCATGGTGTGAATTTCAAATAAATCGTCCATGGAGCGGATTTTGCTGGTCGCATGCCGCGCCAGGGATAGCGGTACCTCATCGGGCGCGATGCCGCCGCCGTTGTCAGCAACACGAATAAGCGTGCGCCCGGCATTTTCGACCGTAACGGAAATAAACGTAGCGCCGGCGTCTACGGAGTTTTCAACCAGTTCTTTGACCACGCTGGCCGGACGATCCACCACTTCGCCGGCGGCGATTTTGTTGATCAAAGCGTCGGATAGCAGGCGAATATCAGCCACACATGCACTTTCGCTAAGCAAACCAACTACACATGCGAGCCGGGCGATATGCGCACCGTCCGCCCAAACACGTTTTCAAACATATCGGCTTTGTGCCGCGCCGCCCAGAGTTCCAGCTCGGGGTCGGCCTGCGTTAAAATGCGCACGCTCACCGCAGTTGCCGCGATGCGCGAATGCAAAGCCCTGACGTTGCCCCAATGGCCGCGGTCCAGTGCTTCGGCAAGGCGCAGCAAGGCTGCAAGCTTGCACACCACGGTGCGCTCGGCGGGGGCCAGGCTCATATAAGCCTCGTGGCTTTTTTTGGGTAAGCTGCGGCGGTGATACCGGGCCACATTGGCGATAATGTCTATTTCAAGCGGGGCAAAGCCTTCCAGGTCGCCGTTTTTCAACAAATAGTATGAATGTTTATGGTGGCCGCTATGGCCGATGTGCCAGCCCAGGTCGTGGCCGAGTGCGGCATATTCCAAAAGTTCGCGGTATTTGTCGGGTAAATGATGCACTCGCTTGAGCTGGTTAAACAGTTCCACGGCCAGCCGCGACACCTGCTGGTGATGCTTTTCATCGTAATTGCAGCGGCGGCCCAGCTCTATAACGCTTCGCCGCCGCGGGTCTTGCACTTCCACCGACAACCGCACCTTCGGCCAGTGGGTTTGCATGTAATCTATAATCATGCCTTCACGCATGGCGCGATCGGATACGTCAATGGCCGGAGCGTTTATCTGATCAAAAACATAATTCACCACGGCAGCGCCGGCGAGAATTTGTTCCGCCCGGCCGGGGTCGAGGCCGGCAAGGCTTCGGCGCTCGTCTACGTCCATTTGCAGCAATTCGGCAAATACGTCGTCAAAGTCCTCGCGGAGCATGCGGCTTAAGATGCGGCGGCGGGTTTCTTCTTCACCGTGGAGGCCGGCGCACATGGCTGCGAGGTTCTCCATCGTGCCGGAGGTGCCGATGATGCGCCGCACGCCCAACTCTTTGGCCCGGCCCAATACCGGACGCAAGAGCTTTTTAATATGCTTTTGAAGCGCGCGCAGGTCGCGGCGGCTTATCGGGTCGCTGTGCACAAATTGCTGCGTGAGGCGGCTGGCGCCGACTTTGCGGCTTTCGAGCATAAGGGCTTTTTGCGCGGTGCCCACAATAAACTCCGCCGAGCCGCCGCCAATGTCTACTATTAGCACCGGTTGATCTTGAAAGTCCACCCCCTGGCGAACCGCAAGATAAATTAGCCGGGCTTCTTCCGATGAGCTTATGACGTGGACATCCATACCGAGGCGCTCTTTGGCGGCT
>JAJXZA010000032.1 GCA_021780285.1 Planctomycetota bacterium | reverse complement strand
ACGGCACATTGAACTGCTGTTCCTGCCACCCTATTCCCCCAATCTGAATCTGATCGAACGGCTCTGGAAATTCGTTAAGAAAACAACCCTCAACTCCCGCCACTACCCGAACTTCAAAGAATTCCAAACCGCCATCGACCAATGCCTTGACCAAATTCCAACCCTCCACCGCCAATCACTCAACACGCTGATGACGCTTAAGTTTCAGACTTTTGATAATGTTTCAATCTTGAATGCGTGAGGTATATGTTCTTGTTTGACCCGTCGCAGGACCCCCGCATGCGGCAAAGGTGCCAAGGCATAAGTTCCGACCCGCAGATCGTCAACACCCGTAGAACATTCCGCCAGGAAGTATTTCTTAATGAGGCCTCCGTGCGGCTGAGGCGATATTCCGGCTTGGGGCAAAATGCCCAGACCGATCGGCCGTTACTGATGCTTATTTCCAAATCGGATATTTGGGGCGGATTGCTGACGGAAGATATTACCAGCGAGCCTTTTGTAACCTTGGCAGGGTCAGCCATCAAGGTGCTCGATATTGAGCGGATGGAACGGGTCTCTCGGGCCGTTCGTGCGCTTTTGGCAGAGGTAACGCCAGAAATTGTCAGCGCTGCCGAGGCAATCAGCAAGAGCGTAACCTTCATACCCGTAAGCGCCCTGGGCCATGCACCGGTTCCGGATGCCCATGAGCAGGCACTGCTTTCGATATGCCCGCGCGACATTAAACCGCGATGGGTCACGACGCCGGTTCTTTATGCACTGGGAAGGTATACCAGAAACCTATTGTTAATACACGACG
Source organism: Planctomycetota bacterium (assembly GCA_021780285.1). Lineage (GTDB taxonomy): Bacteria > Planctomycetota > Phycisphaerae > WQYP01 > WQYP01 > JABEVB01. The sequence continues at coordinate 7,932 of JAJXZA010000032.1, read as the reverse complement.
GCAAGCAGGAGCCACCGCCGCACGACAGCTGAGCATTGCTTCGGTGAACAGATATGAGCCACGAAATGCTTTACACATCAGCTCCGCATGGCTTGCGGCCGGGCACTGCGGGCTTTTGCACAGTGGCCATGACGCGCGGTCTCTCGCCAAATCTGGCTGAAAAGGTTGAGTCGCTTGCGGCCTACCGGCGGATCGCCGGCGGGGATGCCAGGTCGGAACCGATTAATTTTGGCCATTGGGTGCTAGCCGATCGTGGGCTTTCGGTTCACGTACTGCTGCGCGTGGGGCCTGCCCCCGCAGATTACACAGGGCGAGCCAATAAGTTCGGGCACTTTATTCTCCTGGCACCCAATGAGCTCGCCCCAGCCGGCCCAGCCTGGCTGCTTGCGCAGCCCGGACTTTTTGAAAAAAGCTGGCAAGGTGAACCGCGCTGGATTGCAACCGGGCGGACGATACCAATGTCCGGTCTTTCAGCCAAGCGCTGCGAATATTGGCACAAGGTAGCCGGCGATGCTGGCTGGGGCGGTGTGGTGGCGGCGCATGTCGTGTCGAAGCCCAATGTCCCGTGCTATATCGTGTGCCGGCCCGATGTTGACTTGTTGGGCCTTATTGGCGAAGCACTGGCTTTGCTTACGGTTGAGCAGCGCTGGGCGATTGCGTTTAGTACGTTTTTTCAGGGGCTGCCGTTTGCCGGGGCGGCTTGCCACATCCGCGGAGTACCTTTGGCGCAAGGATCCGCAGCGGATGCCGATCTTGGTCGCGGAATGATCGTAGACCTGACCACACCACGTGGGACTGCGCCGGACGGGCCACTGGTGAACGCGGCACGAACCGGAAAGCTGCCCGCGGCCGCCGAGAGCTTGGCCTTGGCCCGTGCAAGCCGTGAGGAGGGCGAGATAGGCTTGGCAGAACCTCCGGATGACCGTGGGCGGGCTGCAGATGACACAAGCAGTCGCCCCTATGATTTGAAGCCGGGCGCGGAGCGCATCAGCAAACCGCAGGAAACCTGGCGCATCAACCACCCATCCGCAGCAGCCATGCCAGCCACGCTGCAGAGCAAGTGGAAACGACAGCTACTCTGGATGATTCCGGCGGCGGTGATATTGATTGCCATTACCGTTTTGCTGGTGATTACTCTTGCTAAGCCGGACCATCTGGCACAACAGGCGCAGGTTGCCGCAGGGCCAAAGGTGCCGCCCCCGGTCGCAAAGCCCAAGGCGGTTCCCCAAAGCACTCCAAAGCCTTTGCCTCCTGCTACCGCGACCGCGCCAGCGCCAGCAACGAACACCACAAAAGGCTCATCCCCTCCGCAGACTAAGCCTTCCAAGGGGCATAAGCCTAGGGCCGAGCCTCGGCCCAAAGTGGCAGCAATACCCAAAGCCCCGCCCCACGGCTGTAAAGTAATCTTTAGTTGGCCGAAGCGGCTTCCGCTGAGTAAGAGCGGTTTTGGGAGCCTTACTTCTCGGGCCTCCGTTCCTATTATCCCAATCCCAAAGCATGTCATGATCTTCCGCGTCAACTTACCGCCCGGCGCCGGGGCGACGTTTAGGCCGGTTTACGCACCGAAGGGTTTGAAAACCCCACCGGGTCCTTGGCGGCCCTGGGCAAACCTTAAACAGATATTGCTCAAGTTCCCGGCTGAAAAGCCCGTTGCCGGCTTCGGGGCCATCGAGCCAACGCCGCCCGGCGTTTTCACTCTCCGTAAAACGAAAACCGGCGACTTGGCCTCATCGATCCAAGGGGAACTCAGCCATCTAAGCGGTATCACGATAGACTTTTACAGCCGCAAGAGCCATAGCACGATAACGCGGCTGCAATTCAGGAAGCCTCGGTCAATACCCAAGGACATCGAGACGACACATTTTGCCCTGCCCATCGAAGAGGCTGTGCCTCAATGGATTAGGGCACAATCCATCCTAGGAACTGATTGGTCAATTAAGCCTCCTGCCAGGGGTAACAAGCCTTCGCCACGTAGGGCAATATTTTTATGGCACGCCCTGAAGCCTCCCCATTTCAAGATACAATTCAGCCTTGTGCTCAGAGGGAAGACGCTGCGTTGCGGGTATAGCACGGAGCGCCAGAGGCTTAAGAATAAGCTAGCAAAGCTGCGGAAAAGGTCGCCCGCATCCCTAGGTAGAGGCGATAAAGCGACTGAGCAAACACTTAAAAAGCTCCAGAAGGAGCTCATCGCTGCCAAGAAAAAGCAGCGAAAGCATATGATTGATGATGAAATTAAGAACCTTACAGAAATAAAGAGGCTTGAGACCGAGGAGCGAGCACTTAAGGCTTTAAAATCCGTAACGGTATACTTATGCCCATACAAAAACGGACCGGTACTCTTCAAGATCACATTGTCCAACCAAGCTTCCAAGGGGAAAGGCAAATGAGTGACGCACAAGAAACAGTGGCGCGAATACGCGATATTCTCGCCGCGTCTGACCAAAGTACCACAGAAGAAGCCTTGGCGACGGCTGTCACGTATCGCCAACTCTGTCGCGATACCAACGTTCGCCTGCGGCAATGCCTGCAACTGTTGAGGCAAGGTTTGCAGGCCGAGGCCATTCATCAGGCGGAGGCTGCCCCCGTCTTGCTCGACCAGGTCGCACTGCTTGATTTTCCGGAACGCGCTGATTGGGCGCAGTGGTGCCTGCACGCGAACATTCCGGAACCTCCCGCCATAGACCGCGATGCCGCTACGGCGCTCAACGATGCGTATACCAATATAGAGCCGCTCGAGAAGTTGCTCGTGCGGCATCGTTTGCTTGCCCTGACCCTTGCACCGCTGCCGGCCCGCATCGCTGTCATGCGCCGCCTCGCTGAAATTGACTCGGCCTCAAGTTTTTGGAGCGATGACATCAAGGCCTTTGAGACGGCACGGCTGGAGGATATCCGCCGCCGCATGGACGTACCCCCGCCGCCGGCCTATGAAGAGGTCGAAACATGGCGAGGGGAGTTGACCGCCGGGCACTGGCGGGCAAAGCCGCCTGACTCGCTGCGGCAAGATGTGGAGAAGCTGTATTCGCGCCACCGAGCGGATCGGGCGGCCAAAACCTTGGCCGAACTTTTGCCCGCTCTTGATACTGCCTACCACAACCTTGATGAAGGCCAATGCCGCACGCTGCTTGGGCAATACGATCAAAACGTGGCTGACGCCCCGCAGGCCGCAAGTAAGCGTGGCGAGGTGCTAGCGGAAGATGCGCGGCAATGGTTGGCAAAATGTGAGGCGGCCCGCCGGCAGCAAGAAAGCTTTGATGCCGCCTGCGTTTTGCTTGAGCAAGCCATGGATCAAGACCAAAAGACACTGCCTATTCAAAACGCCTACAGAGCAGCGACGACCTTGGGGCTGCCGCTCCCCGGAACGCTTGAGGCCCGGTACAACAGGTTGATGCACCAGCGCGACGCAGCCGCGGCCAGGACCCGGCGGCTTACCTACACCAGCATTATTGCCGGCACGGTAGCCATTTTGGCGGTAACGGGCGTACTGCTGTTTTTGCACCTGCGGCACAGACAGATCGCGACTTGGGACAATGTATTAGATCGCGCCAGGCATAACCTTCTTAAAACAGGCAGCGAAGGCCGCGCCGAACAGGTGCTGACTCTGCTGCGGCAGGAGCCATCAAGCGTCACCAATGACCCAGGGGTGGCCAGCCGCGCCGAGGCGCTCGCGGGGGCGGTTGCCGCCGATAAAAAACGCGCAGCAGCGTTTAAAGGCTATTTGGCCCAGGCCGAAAGCCTTGGACTGAATAATTCGGACGACGCAGCATTAAAAAACGCCCAGAGCCTCGCACGTACCAAGGCGGAACTCGCTGCAGTAAACGGTTTTGCCCACGAATTGGCCATGCATCGCGCCGCAGTACAAAGCAAGGTGGATGCGCAATTTGCCAAACGGGCGGGTGCTTTAGAACAAAGAATTCTCACAACCGTGTCCACGCAGGCCATTTTGCAAAACCCCGCGGATGCGGGCAAGCAGTTAGCCCGATTGATCACCCAAATCGAAAAGCTTGGGCGTGTGCACGGTGTTTCCTCAGGCGTCCATGACTCGGAGATGGCATCTCTGGCCGCCATGGTAAAAGATCGTAGTCAAAAGATTGCGACTCTGGGTGGTGACGTGCTGGCATACGACAATATCCTGACTCCACCCGCGAGTGTAGCCCAATATGTAGCCAGTATTGCAGAGTACCTTAAGAACGAACCTAAGGGTCGGTTTGTGTTAAACGTCCAGAAACTTCAGGTGGCCGTTCCGGCGCTGCGGGCCGTGCGCCGATGGGCAGACCTGACGGTCAATTGGCCCGGGCCAGAGGGGGCTGATGGCACGACCGCCATGCTCGCGGCAATAGACAAGTATTTGAAGAGCAATCCCCTTTCGCCTCTAAAATCGCAGGTGCTTTATCTAAAGAGCGATCTGACGGCACAGGCGAGCGCCGCCGCCCCCGACGGCCCATGGAAAAAGACGCTTTCACATGTGCTTAACAATCCATTATTGCACGACCTGCGAGTGCTGAAGAACTCGGGTAAGGTTTACTACATTCCACCAGGCGCAAAAATAAACGAAAGCTCTTTAAACGATTCCGTGACCTACGGCGTACAATATCTAAAATCAGCAGACATCACCGACACGGGCCTCCGCTCATTTACCCTGCCCCAAGGAGGCCGTGCAGAACTTGCGCCCAGCAACGAGGCCGTATACAGCCATTGGGCCTTGCAAAAGATAGCCGCTGCAACCGATGCCGATTCGCGGACGCTGGGGCTGCGCTTGCTGGAGAAACTGTGCACTTCTCCCATGAACGCGGTGGTGAAGGGCATCCTTGCGACAGACCTGATCATTTTATCGGACCGAACATTGCCGCAACGCTTCCAGCCCAAGCTGGCGACTGCGCTTAGCCAGTTGCAGGCATTAAATCTTGATAGCATCAACTGGCTTAGCCCCAACCGATCGCTTGGCGCCGATGTGACCAGCGGAGTTACAAAGGCCCTGGCGACGTTGCCCCACATTAAGCGACTGATCAGCAAAGTGGAGGGTGCACAGCAGGCACACGCCGCCGCTGCCGCCTTTGCTATTCGCAGCCTGGGCATTTATGAAAAGCAGGACGAGTCGCAGCAGATCGCCTCCAACTCGCCCCCCAGCAACGGCGACATCGCCTACATGGTCGAAATGGCCGCGGGTGACAGTGGGGCCAAGCTGGTGCACATTGCAACATTTGTTCACGGGCAATGGAAGTTCCGTAGCACCAACGAATTGGTTGATACACCCAATGGAACACTGATTTTTGTTTCTGCCTGGCGTGCTTCGCCCGGCACAACAGCAAATAATTGAGCTGTCTATGGCTGAGAATGACTATTTTGTACGTTACCGCGGCAGAGTAACGGGACCGTTTAGCCCCGATGCGCTGGCGCGGCTGGTGCGGTTGGGCACAGTATCACGAGTGCATGAGCTTTCGCTTGACCAGGTGACCTGGCGGCAAGCAGGCTCAGTTGAGGAACTTTTTTCTCGCTCCGGGGCGGAACGGACGGTAACAGCGCCACACAAGGCAGCCCCTGCAGATACTAGCCCACCGGATCACGCCGCCCACAGCAGTACAGGCGAGCAGGCTCCATCAAGTAGCCAAAACAAGTCCGCCGAGGGCTACTTTGAGTGTGCCGGATGTGGAGGGCTTTTCGCCGATAGACGATACTATTTCGTCAACGGGGACAAGATATGCGAAGCTTGCCACCAAAAGGGTTTTCAGGGCGGCGCGGCTGCCAGCATTAAGGGGGAGCCTTCGTACAGCGGCAGCGCCATCACCGGATTTATCGTGGCCTGCTTGGGGGTCATACTCTCCCCGGTAGCGATTGCAATAGCGTATTTCCGAACGCCCCATACATCGTTCTATCACCTGCACCCCATGCTTGCGACGGGCTTTACCTTCGGTGCATTTGGATTCCTGTTGACAATGCCGGCGATCAGCTTTTGTCTTAAGCCGGTGTTGAAAACAAGAAAATCTGTACCGGGAACAGGTAGGGGCCTGGCGGTTGCCGGCATGGCCATCGGCCTGGCATGCCTGCTGGGGTGGCTACTTCTCACCGCCGCGATGCTGGAGAATCAGGACAGACGCTTGGCGAAAGAACACTTGTTAGCCCCGGCACCTGCAAAACCGGCTGGGCCAACGACGCACCCTGATATAGCGCCGAATCCCAGAATAGAATTAGGAGCCGCGACGCCCAAAAATCTGCCCAATAAAACCTCGCCGCGCCTGTCATCCGCGCGGCCAGCGTCAGTACCGGCAAAAGCACCGGCCACAAATACCGCTACGCAATAGGTAGCGACAGGCCGGCGATGCCTGGCTGGCCACCGAGGCATGCCGCTGGTTTTGCTGGAGCCGACGAAAAGTAGAGGACCGGTGTCGTAAGGGTTTTTGGCAGGTAGGGTCGAATGCTTTTTTGAAGCCAATAATGTGGGCTGAGGCTATTATTTATTGACTGCTTTTGAGGAGACCCCGGCAATGCCGACCACACAGTATTACGTCCGCAACAGAGGAAAAATTACCGGCCCATTTGATGAGGCAGGCCTCATGCGACTCAAGCGACTTGGACTGCTCGCCCCCCTGCACGAAATATCGTCCGACAAAAAGCAATGGTCGCGCGCAGACCAGTTACAGGGACTATTTAACGTACCGCTGGACGCACCTGCCAGTGCGATGTCACCTGCTTCAACGGACGCCGAGCAAGCTGCCGCAACAACCGAATCTGAAAAGTTTGACGAGGTCCCGCTGGAGCTGACTAACACGCCGGCGGCCTCCGGGGCAACCTTCACTTGCGATGCTTGCGGCGGAATATTTGCCGAAAGAGATTACCACTTTGACCGTGGACGCAAGATATGCGGCCGCTGCTACCAGCAGCCCGCCATTCCACAACCGGACCGGCCACAGCCCGCAGCCAAATCGTATCAAGGGTTCGCAATCACAGGCTTTGTCACCTCTCTCGTTGCTCTCGTCATCCCATACCTGGGCTTGGTACTAGCCATTTTGGGGGTTGTCTTTTCAGGTATTGCGCTTGCAGGCATGGCACGATCCAAGGAGAAGAGCGGCCACGGCTTGGCCACGGCCGGCCTCATCATCGGCATTATTGTTTTGGCTTTATACCTCCTGTTTATCATCCTTGTAGTAATCGGAGTTGTGAATAACAGCTATGCGGGAGGTATGTAGCCAATCATCTTAATACTTCGACAATAAGGCTTGCCTTGCCAAACAATTTGTTGGAGCTTGGCTCGCTATCCCACGCCAATCGCCGCACCACCCACTACTTTATCGATCTACTCTCTGGCGGCACAACTGCCGCATGCCGCGCCTACATTCCTACATGCTCACACTCATTTCCAATCGGTCATCCCGCCATACCATCCAAAAACCTTCGCGTCTTTGGGTCTTCGCGGTGAAAAATCGCGCAGCGCCCCGCCGTGTGCGCATCTTGGCATCCTTCAAAGATTTCCCTTATTTTCTGTACTTTTGCAAAAACCGATCTTGGCATTCTTCATCAAAAACCCAATGTTTTGCAACTTTTAACTTGGCATCCTTCAAAACCACCCAATATCCATGCGTGTTTGCTCACAGCCGCCACACCCAAAAACACCCGCTTTTTGCCGCCCAACCCCACCGATCTTGGCGGCCTTCAACAAAACCCCAACGTTTTGCAGCTTTTAACTTGGCATCCTTCAAAACCACCCAATATCCACGCATGTTTGCTCACAGCCAAACTTTCAAAAAACACCACTTTTGCCCCCGACCACACCACAACTTGGCGGCCTTCAAAAAAACCGAGGAGCCTGTCCGGGTGATAGAAGGTCTGCGACGGTACGAATTTTGGCTTTCATCAAGCAGCGGCGACGAGTGCGTATCTGGCGGAGATGATACGCCGAGAAAGCCGCGCCGCCGAGGAAAGCCGAAAGGCGTGCCGCCC
>JAJXZA010000207.1 GCA_021780285.1 Planctomycetota bacterium | reverse complement strand
TAAAACGACCTGATGCCTCACATCTGCGGGTAACGCCTTTCACCGCCTCTGCACAAATCAGCTTCAGTCAAGCGGTTTAAGACAACGCAACCGGCTCAATTATAGTCACCTCTCCTTGACTCGCGTGGCTGGCGGGATACCATAAAGCCAGAATCGCCAAGCAACCGCCTAATGTTGGCCGCACTTCGGCCAGCAGCGGGGGAACCAATGCGGCAGGCTTGAAAGTTACATGCTTTTAGGCACATGGCCACAGGGGCTAATTCGCGGCACGGCTGCGAAGGGCTTTATGGCGAGACCCAGCCCGGCAGCTAACCTCGCAGGCAACAAGGGGCAAACCAGGGGGCGGTTTAACCGCAACTTGGCGATACATACATGATTGAAAGTTCTATCACGCGCCGGGAACGCCCGCGCGAACTCAAGTGGTATCATGCCGGGGCCATTTTGTATGGCGACTGGGGCACCAGCCGATTTTACGTGCTGGGGTTGGCCTTTTATTACTCCCTTTACGATAGCTTTTGGTATGTGCTGGGGGTGGGCATTCTCGTGGCCATGGTGGGCTGGGCATACACCGTGGTCTGCCGGTCGTTTCCGGATGGCGGCGGGGTGTATTCGTCTGCCAAGCGCATCAGTCAGCAGTTGGCCGTTGTGGGGGCACTGCTGCTGTGTGCCGATTATATCGTCACCGCGGCGCTGTCGGCCTTTGACGGTTTGCAGTACCTTCATTTGCCCGATGAGGGGCTGCTGATACCGCTGCTTTCGATGGCGGTGATATTTATCATCGGCGTGATGAATTATTTTGGACTGCGGCGCGTGAGCGTGCTGGCGCTGTGGGTGGCCATGGCCACGCTGGTGCTCACGTTAGTTGTGGCGGCGTTTTCAATACCGCACCTGGCGCAGGGGTGGCATCGCATAGCCCCGATAAGCAGTTTGTCGGGCGATATTCGCCACAAATGGTTCAACTTTGTCAGCGTGGTGCTGGCGCTTTCAGGTGTCGAAGCTGTGGCCAACATGACCGGGGTGATGGTGCCGCCGGTTGCCCGTACCAGCCGCCGCACCATCTGGCCCGTGCTGCTTGAAGTGGTGATATTGAATTTGATTTTAGCGGTCGGGATGAACGCTCTAAGCCCCAACCCGGCCCGGCCGCACGAGCGGTTTACCACGCCGGCCGTCAAAACCCAGGCAGCCGCGGCTAACTACGAAGCGGCCCATAAGCATTGGCGCGATCGCCCGGCCGAGGCGGCCGAAGTTCGTTCACTCGACCCGCTGCGCCACCGCGAAAACCGCATTCAAAACGCCGTGGTGGGCGTAATGGCCACCGATTTTGTCAGCCGTCCGTTTGGCTGGCTTTGCGGCCTGGTGTTTGGGTTGCTGCTGATTTCGGCTGTAAACACCGCCATCGGCGCCATGATGAGCGTGCAATACACCATGGCCCGCGATGGCGAACTTCCGCGATTTCTGACGCGGCTCAATGCGTTTGGTGTGCCGTGGCTGGCCCTGATACCGGCGGTAACGGTGCCCATACTTATTCTGGCGTTGTTTCATGATTTGGCTACGCTTGGCGATTTATATGCCATCGGCGTAGTTGGAGCCATTACCATCAGTCTGGCCAGTACGGCGTTTAATCGTGAGTTGGCGGTGAAATTGTGGGAGCGAGCGAGCCTGGGCGCTATTGCGCTGATTATGTTGGCGATAGAGCTGACGCTGATTGTAGAAAAACCCGAAGCCCGCATTTTCGCGGGTTGCGTGTTGGGCGTGGGGCTGCTGGCCCGCTTTTACACGCGGCAATTTCCGGCATTGCCGCTGCGCAAGCAGTTTGTGGTGCTCGGTGCGTCCGCCGGGGTGGCGTTTCTTTCCTCGGCGTATCTGTTCTACCTGGGGCGTTTAAGCTGGGCGGAATCAGAGGCCATCGGAGCCATCTGGTTATGGGGCGGCTCGGCCTTATGTTTTGGTTTGGCGCTGGTGGCGGGGTATTACTTCAACAGTTTGCGGCTGCACTTGGCCAAGGTGGCCGAGGCGGTGCCTGCGGAGGTGGCCGCTCTACCCGAATCGGCCCGGCCTGCGGAGCTTATAGACATGGACCGCCCGGGCGTGCTGGTGGCCACGCGCGGCGCTCCGCGACTGCTGGAGTTTGCCGCCAATTATGCCGCGCAGGTCAAGGGTAATTTATTTGTGCTTTTTGTGCGGCAGTTTAATCTGGCCTTTGTGCCCGAAGGCGAAGGCCCCAGCCTCGATGAAGATGTAGAGGCGCTGAGCACCTTTGCCGCGGCTGCCAAATACTGCCGTGAGAAAAAAGTGCCGATGATGCCCATTTACGTCGTGTCGCCGGATGTGGCCTACAGCATACTGGACTTTGCCGGCACATACGGCGTAAGCGCACTGTTAATGGGCGTTTCACGGCGCGCCGGGTTGCTGCGCGTGTTGCAGGGCGATACGCTCTCGCAGGTCGCCGATCAGTTGCCGCAGGATATTCCGCTGCTGATTCATGCCTGAGTCTGCCGCACCGGCGGGTTATGGCTATAATTGTTACGTTTTGCCGGGCGAGCGGCTCTCGCCGGGCTGTGGAGTTGTTTGATGCAGTTGCCTTATTTTACGGCGGACCTGCCCGGCATAGGCGGGCGGCTTAAAGACCATCTTGAAGATTTTGTGGTGGACGAATTGCCGCTGTATGAACCGGCCGGCGTTGGTGAGCATTGCTATTTCACCATTGAGAAGCGGGGTTTCTCCACGATGCAGGCGCTGGGGCATGCAGCGCGGGCGCTGGGTCGCCGCTCGATGGATTTTGGCTATGCGGGTCTGAAAGACACACGAGCCGTCACACGGCAGCAATTTTCAATTGAGCATGAACCGTCGGACCGCATCACCAAAATGGAGTTGCCCACGGGCCTTAAAATTGTGCATGTCACGCGGCATCGCAACAAGCTCAAAATCGGGCATCTGGCGGGCAATCGGTTCAGCATCAAGGTGCGCCACGAAGATTGGTCTCGCACCGGCGGTTCGGTGGGGCCGGCGATGGAACGGGCGCGGCACATTCTCGACCGGCTGGAGAAAACGGGCGTGCCCAATTTCTTTGGACCGCAGCGCTTTGGCATGCGCAAAGACAATCATTTGCTGGGGCTGGCGCTTTTGCGCGGCGATCATCAGGGCTTTTTAAACCTGTGGCTGGGCAACCCGGATGAGCAGGTTGACACCGGCGCCGTGCTGCAGTCACGGCGGCATTTTGCCGGCGGTCGGCTCGACCTTGCCGCCGCCAACTGGCCGGGGCATCTGGCGGAAGAACGCAAGGTGCTTCGTATGTTGGCGCAAAAGCCAGACTCGCCCCAACGGGCCGTGCGTGCGGTTGACGTGCGGCTTAAGAGGCTGCTGGTGTGTGCGCTGCAGGCGTTTTTATTTAACGAAGTGCTCGCCCGCCGCCTGCCGCAGTTTACGCGGGTGTTGCCCGGCGACTTGGCGTGGCTGCACGACAAAGGGGCGGTTTTTGCCGTCGAACCCGACGCCGTTGAAGCCGCGCAAGTGCGGGCTGATACGCACGAAATTTCCCCTTCAGGCCCGATGTTCGGGTACCGCATGACGCAGCCGCAGCTCGAACCTCTGCAGATGGAAGATGCCGTTTTGGCCGCCAACGAACTCACTGCGGCCGATTTTGAAAAGCCGCAAGCAGAAAAAACCAAAGGCGGGCGGCGGGCCATGCGATTTTTTGCGCGCCATACGCAGCTTGGATCGGGCGCTGACGAACGCGGGCCATTTCTGCGGCTTGGCTTTGAATTGCCGCCCGGCTGCTTTGCCACAGTCCTGCTGGGTGAAATTATGAAGGTGGATGTACCGGTGGATTAGATCACTTGTCAGCGGGAGTTGCTCATGACTCTTATTGATACGCATTGTCATCTTACATATGCCGGGCTGCTTGAACAGCAGGCTGCCGTGGTACAGCGGGCGAAGGCCGCAGGCGTGGGTGCCATGGTAACGATTGGCACGCATCCACCGGACCATGCGCTGGTGCTGCAAACGTTGGCCAGCTTTGATTGCGTGGCCGGAGCATTGGGCGTACATCCACATCATGCCGGCGAGGTATCGGACGACTTTGCCGCAGCGCTGGAGTTGCAGATGGCCGCCGCGCCGCGTGTGGTGGCCGTGGGTGAATGCGGGCTGGATTATCATTTTTACCCGCCGGCGGAGTGTGCGCAGCAGCGACCGGTATTTGTGCGGCAGCTTGAGATCGCGCGGCGGCTTAACAAGCCGGTGATATTGCACGTTCGCGATGCCCATGCGGATGCGTGTGCCATCATGCGGGATTTTACCGATTTGAAATTTGTGGTGCATTGCTTTACGGGCACGCCGGACGAGTGCGCCCGTTGGCTGGAGCTGGGGGCATATGTTGGCATTACCGGCGTGGTGACCTACAAAAACGCACCCGATGTGCGTGCAGTGGCCCGGCTTGTGCTGCCTGATCGCCTGCTGGTGGAGACTGATGCTCCGTATTTGTCGCCGCAGCCGGTGCGAAAAATCAAAATCAATGAGCCGGCATTTGTTACGCATGTGGCCCAGCGAGTGGCCGCCGAACGCGGCGTTGATGAGTTGGAACTTGCCCGGCAAACCACACGCAACGCGGCGGCATTTTTTGGCGAGAATGTATTTGCGGCAGCGCTGGCGAATTCCGACATGTCATAGGTGTTTCCAATGCGATGCCGTTGAACGGTGCCGGCAGCTATGGTGTGCAGGCACAATTGCAGCAAGACATTCTCTCTACCCTTTTTGACAGGTTGTGCTTATTTATAATTTGGCTCGCAGTGTCAGGATTGCTATTTTCAACCGCAGTGCAAGGCCGCAGGTGAAATAAAAAAAATCGCGTCGGCTGCGGGGGCGCCGACGCGACGGTGAGAAAATCAGGCATTGCACCTGATTGAGGGTGTCCTATGAGGCGTCTGTTGCGGGCATAGCCAGGAAAGCTGTATGTTCGACCAGTCGGGCCGCTCGCCGACAACCACGCCGCAAGAGAGTATGACGTTTCGTGGTAAAGGTTTGATGAAGATGGTAGTAAGTCCGCGCGAAGCCGCAGGGGTGTAATATAACAAGTGGACTAACATATCTAATTACCAAAGGATGCTGTACAATGCTCTTTTGGCACTCGGGCGCAAGCGTCCATGGAGCATGATAATGAATGGCGATTTTTGCATTATTCAGGGCGGGATGGGCGTTGGCGTTTCCGACTGGAAACTGGCCCGGGCCGTGAGCAGCCGCGGGCAGTTGGGCGTGGTATCGGGCACGGGCATCGCCACGGTGCTGGCGCGGCGGCTGGGCTGCGGCGACGTTGGCGGGCACATGCGGCGGGCGGCTGCGGCGTTTCCACAGACGGACGTGGCCCGGAGGGTGCTGGACCGGTATTTCGTTGCCGAGGAAGGCCCACCAAACGGCGCTTATAAATCTACGCCGATGCCTATGGTTCCATTCAACCAGGCGCTGACCGAACTGACCGTTCTGGCGGCATTTATCGAAGTATATTTAGCCAAGGAAGGACACAACGGGCTGGTTGGGCTTAACCTGCTGGAAAAAGTTCAGCCGCCGACGCTGCCAACGCTTTTTGGGGCGATGCTGGCGGGGGTAGACTACGTATTGATGGGAGCGGGCATTCCGCGATTTATACCTGGTGCTCTCGACGCGCTGGCGCGACGGCAACCCTTTGATTTGCGACTGGACATTGAAGGCCTGGCATCGGGGCAGATGCTGACGCACCGGTTTGATCCGTCGCAGTTCGCCGCGCCGGGTGCAGGCGGGGCAGCGACGGAATCAGCTGCACTGCGGCGTCCGGTATTTCTGGCGATTGTTTCGTCGGCGACGCTGGCTTTAACACTGGCGCGAAAGTCGAATGGCCGCGTGGATGGCTTTGTGGTGGAGGGCGCCATTGCGGGCGGACATAATGCGCCGCCGCGCGGGGCCATGGCGCTGACGGCCGAGGGCGAACCTATTTATGGCCTGCGCGACGATCCGGATTTCAAAAAGATTGCCGAGATAGGCCTGCCGTTCTATTTGGCCGGTGGTTTTGGCACTCCGGCAAAGCTGGCAGCGGCGCGGCGGCTTGGCGCGGCGGGCGTTCAGGTTGGAACCGCATTTGCCTTCTGCCAGGAATCTGGCATCACGCCGGAGATTAAGGCGCGGGTTATGGCTATGGTGCGAAAGGGTACGGTACATGTATTTACCGATCCACGCGCATCGCCGACCGGCTTTCCGTTTAAGGTCGTCCGCATGGATGAGTCAATCTCACATGAGAGCCAATATGCCAATCGGCTGCGGCGCTGCGACCTGGGGTATTTGCGGCGCATTTACCAGCGGAGTGATGGCACGCTCGGATACCGGTGTGCGGCGGAACCCGTAGATGATTATGTGGCCAAAGGAGGCTTGCTCGAAGAAACTCACGGACGCAAATGTCTCTGTAATGCGCTCTTTGCAACCATCGGGCTGGCGCAGTGCGACGCGGACGGCTTGGCCGAGGCGGCCATTGTTACGGCGGGCAATGACGTAGCACAGTTGCATCGCTATTTGCCGCCCGGGGCCGATGTCTACTGCGCTGCAGATGTATTAGCCTTTATGCTGGGGAGCACACCGCCCTCGGAGGCGGCGCCATGTCATGCGGCCGAGGCAAGCGTACAGTCTGCGGGCGTGCTATGACGCGGCTTTTTTGGGCGGGTACCAGATAAGTTCGATTTTGTTACCTTGTGGATCGCTTACATAAATACCTCGCGTGCCGTCGCGGTGCGTTTTGATGGCGGTTGCGGCCTTTTTGGCGGCGGCCTCAAGATCGGCGAGTTCAACACGCAGAGCGACATGCGGTGGATGCTGCCCCGGCTTAACGAGTGCCAATTTGCCCTGCCCCAACTGCAGAAATGCCCAGCTTTCATCCTGATACAGGACGCAAGCCCCGAACGAATCCTTATAAAACCGTACCGAGGCTGCGATATCGGACGCCTCAATGGCGACATGATCAAGTGCAAACATGCTTTGAGTCCTTTCTCAAAGAGTATGGCGGCGGCCGAGGGTCTGCCAATAAATCGGGCGTCGGGCCATGCCGAATCATACCAAACGGCATTTGCACTACAAAAACATGGGTTATGACGATGAAATATCGCGTCACGCCAGAAAAATTGGCAGACCCGCGGCCGACGCGTACAGCCGCACAATTTACAGTGTAACGCGGGGCCAGTAGGCTATGCCACCTGCGGAGTAACTTTGCTAAGGAGTAAACATGAAAGTAGCGGTGATCGGCGGCGCGGGTTATATCGGCTCGCATGCGGTTAAACTGTTGGTGGAGCGCGGGCACTCGGTGATAGCGCTCGATAACCTTACCAATGGGCATCGCGCGGCCGTGCATTCTAAGGCAACGCTTTATGCGGCGGATTGTGCAGCCACAGCTGCCCTGGCTGCGATTTTTCAGAAGGAAAAAGTTGAAGCGGTCATGCACTTTGCTGCCAGCGCCTACGTTGGTGAAAGTGTGCAGGACCCCCGGAAGTATTACCGCAACAACGTGGCCAATACGGTAAGCATGCTCGACGCCATGGCGCTTACGGGCGTTAAAAAGCTGGTGTTTTCCAGCACATGCGCCACTTATGGCGAACCGCATAAGGTGCCCATCACTGAGCAGTTTCCGCAGAACCCCATAAGCCCCTATGGCCACAGCAAGCTGATGGTGGAGCGGATTTTGCTCGACACCGCGGCCGCCGAGGGCCTGGCTTTTGCCGCGCCGCGCTACTTCAACGTCGCCGGATCGGCTTTGGACGGCTCCATTGGTGAAGACCATCGGCCTGAAACGCACCTGATACCCATTGTGCTGCAGGCGGCGCTGGGGCAGCGAACTCATGTAGATATTTATGGTAATGATTACGCCACGCCGGATGGCACCTGCATACGGGACTATGTACATGTTTGGGACCTCGTTGAGGCGCATCTGGTATTGCTTGAGAATCTGCGGCCCGGCAAAGGGCTGTTTTACAATTTGGGCGTAGGCCGGGGCTATTCGGTTCAGGAAATTATCGCCGCCTGCCGCAAGGTTACCGGCCGCGAGATCAAGACGCAGATGGTGCAGCGCCGGCCGGGTGACCCGCCGGCTCTCTTTGCGGACGCCGGAAAAATCGCCGGCGACCTTGGCTGGAAGGCGAAGATCACAGACCTTAACGAAATCGTGGCTTCGGCATGGCGCTGGTTTCAGGCCAATCCGAATGGATACCGTTAAGACACGGGCATGAGGCCCGGCGAGTCCATTACAGGATCCAGGCAAGCAAGCGGTGCGCTTAGCCGGGCCGCGTGCCGGCCCGCTGCGCGAAAGTGCCTCGGGCGCTGCAAAGCATCCGCAGAACATATGTCCTCGTGCATTCAGCCGCGGATGGCAAACACGCTTACATGATGCCGAATGACGGGCTTTTTGCCTGGCGGCCAGACGATGGCTACAACATCAAAGCGCGGCGTAAGACGTTCAAGCCGCCGACGGGCGATAAACCAGCGAGCGCTGCGGCGCAGGAACCGTTGCTTGTTGTGTCCAATGGTAAGTTCGGGTGGGCCGAAGTCTTCGCTGCTGCGCGTTCGCACCTCTATAAAAACAAGCTCGTCATGGTGCAGGCCGATAAGGTCAATCTCCCCGCCCGGGCAGCGGACGTTGCGTGCGAGAATTTTTATGCCGACCTGCCGCCGCAGATGTCTGGCGGCAAGGCGTTCACCGCGGCAGCCAAGTCGGGCGGCGGGTGTGGAGTTT
>JAJXZA010000179.1 GCA_021780285.1 Planctomycetota bacterium | reverse complement strand
TGGTTCGCGGAGCACACGGCGTCGATAGCCCGCTTGGGCCAGAATATTTGAAAAAACTGTGAAGTGCATATCGTAAATCTTCCTCTGGGACACTACACTAGCGACTGGACTTTTTAGAGGAATATAGGATACTTTCAGTATGAAAATACTGCTTTCAACCACCAGCTTTCAAGACACGCCTGGACGCCATCACGACGTTTTAGCGGCCTCGGGCTTTGAGGTGGTGCGTGCCCGCGGGCCGCTGAATGAATCGCAAATGCTTGAGCTTATTGCAGCACAAAAAGGCTTTGATGGCCTGCTTAACGGCGACGACCAGATCACCGCCAAAGTCATTGATGCGCTGTTGCCGCGGCTGCGCGTAATCGCCAAGTACGGCATCGGGCTGGACTCCATTGATGTCGCCTACGCCACGCAAAAAAAACTGCCGGTGCTTTTTACCCCCGGCGTTAATGAAACCACGGTGGCCGAGCATACCATTGGCCTGATGATTGCCGTGGCCAAAGGATTTTGGTTTCATGCCCGGGCGGTTAAAAACGGCAAATGGAGTCGGCAAACCGGCTGCGAACTCTACCAAAAAACGCTGGGCGTTATTGGCTTGGGGCGCATCGGACGCGAAGTGGTTAAGCGGGCGAATGCGTTTGGCATGACGTGCATTGGTTTTGGCAACCACTGGGACGAAGCATTTGCCCGCGAGCATAATCTCGCACGCGTGGCGACGCGGGAGGATGTGTTGCGCCAGGCTGATGTGGTATCACTGCATGCCAATCTCACGCCTGAAACGCGCGGCTTTATTAATAAAAACTCCATTGCGATGATGAAAGATGGGGCCATTCTCGTCAATACGGCCCGCGGCGGCCTGGTGGTGGAAGGCGATGTCGCCGAGGCGTGCCGCAGCGGCAAGCTCCGCGGCTACGGAGCCGACGTGCTTGCACATGAGCCTATGCAGGTACCGCATGTTTTTCAGGAGGTGGACAACATTATTGTCACGCCGCACATCGGCAGCCGCACCAACGAAAGCGTGCAGCGACAGGGGCTTCGTGCGGCCAATAACCTGGTGAATTACCTTACCGGCAAGGCCGATTACATTCAGGCCAATAAGTTTTAGCGACGTATTTAGCGCTTGGCTCGCCGGGGGTAACCGCCCTGCAATTAATGCCCGCCGATCATGACACAAACACGCCGGAACGTCGGCGCAACTTGTATATAAAAAGGTAACCAAATGAGCACAAAAACCTACATCATGCCAACCGCGTTGCACGATGCTGTCGTAACCGCCGCCTATAAAAAGCGCGGCTTTACCGATGAAGAAGCCGCCGCGGGTGCCCGGTTCTGCACGCTGGCATCCAGCCATGGCATTAAGACGCATAATGCCATCAAGGCACTGCATCTGGATGATTTATTTGGGTCTAAAGCGGGTGGGTGCGTGCCGGGTGCAACCATCGAAAAGCTGTCCAGCAAGTTTCGCGCAGTGGCCCGCTGGAATGCCAACCGCAAGCTGGGCCAGGCGGTTGCATTTGAAGCCATGGCCGAGGCCATGCGGCTTGCCGATGAGTTTGGCTGCGGCACCGTTGCGGTGGACAACGCGTTTCATTATTTGTGGGGCGGCGGCTATGTGATTGATGCCGCCAGCCGCGGTTACATTGCCTACACCTGTTGTACGGCGGCACTGGCCGAGGTGGTGCCTTTTGGCGGCAAGTTTGCAACGCTGGGCACAAACCCGCATTCATGGGCGTTTCCCACCACCGAGGCGGTGGGCTTTCCTATTTGCATAGACTGGGCAACGAGCGTGGTGGCGATGGGCCGGGTACAGCAATTTGCCCGTGAAGGCAAACCATTGCCGGCGGGTTGCGGCGTAGACAAAGACGGCCGTGAAACCACGGACCCAACCAAAGTAGTGGCCCTGATGCCGTTCGGTCAGCACAAAGGTTATGGCCTTTCGCTCATTGACGAAATACTCGCGGCGTACATTGGCGGCTCGCTGCCGACGCTGCGCAGCCGCTGGAGCACCGGCCCCAAAGATGAAAAGCACACGCCGGCGTTTTACTTCCAATGTATTCGGCCGGATGCCATCAGCGGCGATGATTTTGCCCAAAGCCGCACGCAATCGCAAAATGTAAAAGCGGTTATTGATGATATTCTCGGCCACGGCAATGCAGGCGTGCTGCTGCCCGGGCAGCCCGAAGCTCAGGCAATGGCTCTTACCAAAAAATACGGTGGACTGCTGTTTACCGCCGCCGAAATTGAAGCGCTGGGCGAAATAGCCCGCGAAGCGGGTGTGGCGTTCGACGCCGGTAAACTCGCTGTAATTTGACCCCTTGGCGGCCGGCTAGTGCTCTGTCACACCCAAAAATTAGGATTGACGGAGAGCCAAGGGGTTGGAGGCGCGAAGCGAGGAGGATTGTGTATGGGAACATACATTGACGACGAGCGCCAAAGCCTGCAGCCCCTTGGCCCCCGCCAGCAGGGTTGGCCGCAAATGCCCCATCTGCGGCGTCGCAGCGGCTCAATGGGTCTACGGACCCGGTTTTCGCCGCTGGCTCCTTGCAGCTGGGGCATTTGCGACCAATCAATCCTAATTTTTGGGTGTGACAGAGCACGAGGTTATGGCAACGGCTGGTTGGCGCCGCCCAGTCTGCTGCCGGGCATGTTGCGCGGTGATGCCGCCATGTGAAATGTGTTGAGGGTCAAGCGGTTTGGAGCATGGTTGGCAAACCGTACGCTGGCTTGTATAAACGCCTTCCAGAGTTGATTGCGGCCGGGGCAGCCAAGCTGCGGCGGGCGGCGATTTGCGGTTCATTGTGAGCATTAGAGCACTTGGTGGAGCATTTGGTTTAATGGCAGCGGCGCAAACATCATCTTCCACCGGCGGGCGCGACTACGCCGCGCTTATGCTGGGTTGGCTTGTGCCCGGCCTTGGCCATTACCTTGTGGGCGATCGCAAACGCGCTCTGATATTTGCCGTAGCCATTCACCTGTTGTTTTTTACGGGCCTTCTTTTGGGTGGCGTGCGGGCGCTGGACCGCCCCCGCCAGCCTCTGTGGGATTACTCGCAGTATGCCGCCGGCTGGCCAACGCTTGTGGGCGTCGCCATTCGCAACCGCGTGGACCCCGCCCTGGTGCCGACGCGGCGGGTTAACTCACTGGGCCAAACGGTTACGCAGATGTTGCCCCCGCCTGATGCGGGCCGCCCGGTTGGCTTTGCGCCTATTATTCAGGGCATTGCCACGGCTTATTGCGGCTTGGCGGGCTGGCTTAACCTTTTGGTGCTCGTGGATTTATTTATGCGTGTCAGCGAGCCATCGCCGGCTGTGCCTCCAGCGGCCGCGGGTGGGGGTGCCCATGCTGCCTGAATGTACGCTGCTTGTGCCCGGCTTTATTCCGCTGGTAGACCCGCTGTATGCGGCGGTGCCGCATTTGACCGTACTGTGGATGTGGTTTTTGCTGCCGCTGGTGGCCATTATAAGCGTGGTATATCAAACGGTGCGCCAGCCGGAACTGCATAAAATGCCTCGGGCGGCGCTGTGGATGAGCATAAAAATTCTTGTCGCGTTCGCACTCATCGGCATTGGTTTGAACATTCTGTACAACCTGGTCACCGCGTGGCATGCTGCGGGGCATGGATGAGCAGCCGCATGGAGCGTCTGCGAGGTTACTGCTTTGTGATCTCAGTGCTTTGTTGGTGCAGGTAGGGTTAATCGGACAATAATTTTATACAGGCGACTGGTGGCTGCCGGGGCGGTGGCGGCGGCATTTTTGGCGGCTGCTGCGTTGGACCGGGTAGTTGCGGGCGCATTGATCTGGGCCGCAGCTTGTGCGACCTTTGCAGGTGCGGGCGCTGAGGCCGCAAGCTGCTGCAGCGTGCGCAATTGTATTGGTGTTAAGCGCAGCAGCCAGGTGGAAGGGCTTGCCGGTTGCGACGCTGCCCTGGCAGGCTCAGGTTGCGCCATGCGGGCTTGGCCGACTGGGCGATCAACACGTTGGCCCGCGGCGGCGGCCGCGAAGGCTGCGGTCGCAGGGGTTGCGGTGGCTGTGCGAATGTTGTCAATCTCGCGCATTACCGCCTGGCGCTGGGCTGCGGTATGCACATCAAGAATGATTACCGGCACGGCGACAGCGGACGCTTGCTGCAAAATCTCCGGCTTCATGGCCGCCTTGGGCAGAGCGAACGCGACGCGCGCTGCCGCCTGCGCCGGAGGCGTTTGCTGCAACTGATTGAGCGAGCGATGTTGTGCGGCGGCATTTAATGCCAGCCGCGGGACTGAAACAATCAACGGTTTGTTTAGCAGCGCTACGCGCTTCGGCTGCCCCGGCAACTTGCTCTGCGGTGCGGTTTGCAGCAAAGCGAGGGGTAAACATATCACCAGCAGTGTGGCGGCAATCAGGCTGATGGCTGTGGTGTCGAGCCAGTGCGGTCGCCGGCGCCGTTGCTCGGCGTTGGCCGTTACCTGTTGGGCCACCTGCGCGGCGATGTTTGCGGGTGCTTTGATGGATGGCAGCGATGTGAGCATCTGCCGATCGGCCCGCATTTCGGCAACCATTGCCGCGAGCCTGGCATCCTGCCGCAGCAGTTGCACTACGGCCGCATGCTGCTGCGGTGATGCGATGCCCTCAACATACGCCAGCAGTGCGTGTTCGGTCGCCTCATCAAAAATAAAATCAGGCTGGCTCATCGGCGGCCTCCGCATCTGGTGGATGGGCGTGAACGGTCATGGCCTGGCGCAGCGCCAGCCGGGCGCGAAACAACCGCGACTTAACCGTGCCGACCGGCAAACCCGTAACCGCGGCAATTTGCTGGTAGTCGGCTCCGTCTATGTCGCGCAGCACAATCAGCAGGCGATGTTCATCGCTCAGGCTGGCCAATGCGGTCAGCGCGTGCTGATAGTCCAGCCGGTTGGCGGCGGTGTCGGCGGGGTTGTCGGTCCCATCGCTCATGCCGGTTGAGCTTGCGTCGGGCAGTGGTTGCGTGAGGCGCAGCTTTCGCCGCCGCAAATGCGTGAGCGCCTCGTTAACGGCAATGCGAAACACCCAGGTATACAGCGATGATTGGCCGGCAAATCCGCGGATATTTTCGATGGCTTTGGCCAGGGTGTCCTGGACGATGTCGGCGGCATCGTCGCGGTTGGCGACCATGCGCAGCACTGCCGAGTAAAGCCGGTCTTGATGCTGCCTGACAAATACATCCATCGCGTGGGCGTCCTGTTGTGCGAGCAGGGCGACCGGCGCATCGGCCGGCAAGCCCGGGTTGTCGGGTGCGGGCGATGCATCGGTGCTTATGCTGCTTGCACTCATAGTTTTAGACGCTGCCGAGTGGTTATGGTTCCCAAATATTTCGCCGACGCAGTGGTTTTGGCGGTCTTGAATCTATCGCATGGCTGGTGGCCCAAATCCGCCGACCCAATTGTCGGGCGTGGCGACATTATGGGGCGGCGGCGGGTTGTTACCGGGCGTGATGGTGTAGTGCATGGGTGTTGCCGGGGCCGGTGGCAATTCACCTTCATCGCGGGCAATGGTCTGCCAAACCTGCTCGCGGGCGGCATTGCGTTGGGCCGCGGTGCTGTGCGAACAGCCGGGCAGGGCAAGGAGCAGAGCCGCCATGGCGGCGGCGCCAGTTAGGTTACGGTGCGGAAGGTGCTGTAGCATAGCCGTTGCCTCTGCGTGCGAGTGGGGTTAGCGTCCGCGGCGCTGGCGGCCCCGTCGCCCCTGTCGGCCCCGCGGGCCGCGCTGGTCTGCGTGGCCGCGGCGCGTTCGTTCGCCTTTGCCGCTCCGGCCGCCCTGTCGGCTGCGCGGTTGCATCTCGCCGCCGGGCCGCCATTTTTCGCGTGATACCTTGCTGGCGGCGATGCTCTTGAGGTCGCGCCGGGGCATCACGGGTTTAAGCGCCGGCTTGCCGCCGCGCACCGAGCCGTGCTCGAGCAGCAGTAAATCCATACGTCGGGTGGGTACATTGATGGCCATAATCTGCACACGCACCGGATCGCCCAGGGCGATTTTGCGGCCTGTGCGCTGCCCGCGAAGGCAGCCGGTGCGGTCGTCAAACATCCAGTAATCAGGGGGCAGGTCTGAAACGCGAACCATGCCTTCGACCAAAAAGCGGCTGGACTGCACAAATACGCCAAAGTTATTTACACCGGTAATTACGCCGTCCACCGTGTCGCCGATGTGCTGCGAAAGCAGTTCAAGCACTTTTACCTGCCGCAGTTCGCGTTCAGCATTTTGTGCCCGGCGCTCGGTAAACGACAAATGCCGCGAAAGTTTTTGCAGTGTTATATGATCGGGCACGTTGCCCAAGGTTTGCGGCATCAGCAGGCATGTTTCCATGGCGGATGGGGCCACGTTGTCGCACTGCGGCGGCCTGGTGCGGGCCGGCTTTTTGCGGCGAGCGCCCCCAGCACCCGCAGGCCCATGTTCCTGGGCAATCAGCGAATCAAGACAGCGGTGAATAACAAGGTCGGCATACCGCCGAATGGGCGAGGTAAAATGTGCGTAGTTGTCGCTGGCCAGGGCGTAATGGCCCATTGCTTCAGGCGAATATTCGGCGGTGGTAAAGGTTTTGAGCACCGAAAGGTGCACCGCGTAGGCCACCGGCGTACCCCGCACGCTGTCGAGCAGTTCTTGAATCATGCGGCGATCGAGGGTGCGCGGCGTTTTCTTGCCGGATGCCGCCATGAAGCGCCGCACCTGGTCTGAAACTTCCATGTCAGGCTCGGGGTGAATGCGCCGCAGCACCGAAAGACCCTTGTCGGTTAAAAAGCGTGCCACCCCCTCGTTGGCTTCAACCATGAACATTTCGATAATTTTATGGGTAAATGAATCGTCTTCGGGACGGGCGTCTATGACGCGGCCGTCGGGGTCCATGATGAGTTCAACTTCGGGCAGGTCCAGCACAATCATGCCCTGGGCGAGGCGCCGGCGCTGAATAACCCGCGCCAGTTTGTCCATATTTACCAGAAGATCGCGCACCGGCCCCGGCACTTTCGGCACGTTTGGATTGGGCGGCGAATCGAGCAGGCCCTTGCTGTAGGGCCGGCCATGGCCGCGGGCGTCGTCAATAATGGCCTGCGCATCGCGGTAGGTCAGACGGCGTGCCGAGCGAATAACCGTGTTGGCAAATCGGGCGCCCACCACCCGGCCATGGCGGTCGTAGCGAATAAAGGCGCTTTTGGTAAGCCTTGGCTGATCTTGCTGCAGCGAACAGACGCCATTGGAGAGCAGTTCGGGCAGCATGGGAATAACCTGCCGCGGAAAATAAATGCTGTTGCCGCGGCGGCGTGCTTCCATATCGAGCGGAGATTCAACGGGTACAAAATGGGCCACGTCGGCGATATGCACGCCGAGTTCCCAGGCGGCGGGGCCGGGTCGCTGCGAAAGTTCCGGGCCGAGCAGTTCTTCCACGTCGGCGGCAGAGTCGCTGTCGTCGAGCAGCGGCCGCAGGCTGATGGCATCGTCAAAGTCACGGGCGTCGTCGGGGTCTATGGTTACGATCAATTCGCCGGTGAGGTCTTCGCGCTGGCCTGCGGCGGCGGGTTCAAACTGCAACGCCGCCTGCCGCGCCTGCTCCAGCGCTTCGGGCGGAAATTCGCCCGGCAATTCAAACTGGTGAATAATGCTGGCAAGCTCAACCTCCGGCTCGCCGCGCGGGCCGAGCACTTCAATGATAACGCCTTCGGCCGGTTTGCCGGGGGCTGCAAATCGCAGAAGTTCCACCACAACCTTGTCGCCGATGGCGGCGTTTTTGGCGCCCGGGTCGTGCACCACAATGGGGGCTTTGTGTACGTTGCCATCGGGAATAACGACCCACGCGTTAAGTTCCTGGGCTAATGTGCCCACGCTGCGGTTGCTGGCCCGGCGCAAAATATCCACCACGCGGCCCGCGGTTGAGCGTCCGCGGTCGTCGCGTTTGCCGGCGGCCACGAGCCGCACCAATACCACGTCGCCGTTGAGCGAGCCGGCGGTGTCTTGCGCGGGGATAAAAATATCATCGCGGCCATCGAGCTTAAGCGGGGTTACAAAACCAAAGTCGCGCGTTGTTGAATGAAAAATGCCCGCAAACTCATCCTGGCGGGAGGGCAGCTCAATGGCAGCGCCCGAATCGTCGGGTATTACTCGGCCCTGACGAATAAGCTCGTCTATGGCCTGGTCAAAGGCGTCGGCTTCTTCACGGGCGGGATTGATGCGCCGCCGCAGCTCGGCAATGGCCAGCGGCCCGCCGGCTTCCGCAGCCAGATGATTTACAATGATGTTCTTAAAACTGTCAGCCAATGCAGGCTCTCCGAAAAACCTGTAAAAAGTATATCGCGCCTTGCGGTTGGCAACATCCTGCGGGCCGGGAGCAATACCCATGGGCCGCAGATGACCAAGCCACCGGCGTGCGGCGTTGTGCCGCAGGCGAGCCGGAGGTTTTTGCCGGTGCGCCTGCAAATACCGGGGTATCTCAAAGGCACTTAAAGGCAACGGAGTGTAAAAAACGCCGGGGCAACAGGAGGTGCGGGTTTGAGGCTTTCCTCAGTAACAGAGAATAATGCTACGTTGAAGCGGGTACAAATGCAAATGTGATGCTGACACAGATCGCGGGGGGTCTGCCAATAAATCGGGCGTCGGGCCATGCCGAATCATACCAAACGGCATTTGCACTACAAAAACATGGGTTATGACGATGGTAACCGTTCACGGGCCAAAGTGGCGAAATTAGGCAATAAATGAGGGTTCCTGACCGTATGCGACCGATTTGGGCGCATTTTTTACTCGGATGGCTGGCAACATCCGATTATTTACCTTTATTTCT
>JAJXZA010000034.1 GCA_021780285.1 Planctomycetota bacterium | reverse complement strand
TACCAGTGCCAACCGCTATCTGCTGGTGTACAGCCATACCACCTACCCCGGCTTATACACGCTGACATTTACGCCGCCGGCCATTCCGCAGCCGGTGTATTTTGCCGTCGGCATGGATGTCCGCTCGCTTGCCTCCCAAACCCTGAGCAAACGTGATCTGGCGTGGCTGACCCAAATGAAATTCATCAAACAGATCATCCAGCCCACGCAAATAGCCGCCGCCTTGGGCGCACAGAATGCCGACACCGACCTGTGGCCCTGGATGGCCCTGCTGGTGCTCGCCATGCTCGTGATAGAAACCTTGCTGTGCCGCCGCATGGCCCGGCTCAGCGGCGGCGACGAACTGCTGCGCAGCGCCATGCCGGTGGTGCACCGTTCGGCGGTGGCGGCTGCGGCACAACAACAACCCGTCCAAACAGGAGAAACCTAAGCAGTGAACCTGTATTGGAATCATCAGCTTGCTTCAATGGCAGCGCCAACCGCGTGGTCGTTTGGCGTGCACCCGGCGTTTTCGCCCTGGCTGATTGTGCTTTTTGGACTTATCGCCGCGGCTCTGTGCGGTTATTTGTATTACGCCCAGCGGCGTACCATCAGCCATACCGCACTACTGTGGCTCACCGCTTTACGGCTTGCTCTCGTGCTGCTGATGGCTGTTCTGCTTTTGGCCCCGGTCGTTCGCTGGACGCATACATTGCATCAACGCGGCACCCTATGGCTTACGCTCGATCATAGCGAGTCCATGGCCCTGGTAGACAAACAAATTTCGCCCGAGCGCCAACTGCAATGGGCTGCGGCACTGGGGTTTATTTCCAAGAGCATCTGGTCCGACAAGCTTGATCGCGACGCGGCGCGACTGTCTATTCTTGCCCAGCAATTAAGGGTTATTCGCTCCATTGTGCAAAACGCCTCTTTCGCCCAAACAACCGCCCATCGCAAGCTGCTGTTGGAGAGAGCCGCAAAGCAGATGAGCGCGTGGAGCGATCACCTGAGAAGCCTGGCCCGTGATGCGGGCAATGTATCCGGTGAGCCGCCGGCGCTTGCGCATAATTTGCAGCGAATGCAGACGCGCACCGGCGAATTGCTTGCCGACATGCGCCAGGGTAAAGCACCCCGGCATTGGAGCCTGCTGGCCGCCAACATGGCCATTGCCGCCGCGGCCCTGCACAGCCTCGCCGCAGCGCAAGACCACGACTTTTTAAGCGCGCATGCCGGCGATCAAACCGTGCAACTCGCTCTCAAACGTGTGCAGGCAATGACGCGAACCGATCTGGCCGCCGCGCTGCTTACCAATAACGCCGCAAAGGGCTTTGCGCCGCTTCTCAAACGATTTAATGTGCGGCTCGTCAGCTTTGCTTCAGCTGCGTCGGTACTGCCGCCCGCCCGACCAAGTTCGCTCAATGCCAATATCACCCAAGCGCTCTCGCCTACCGGCCGCTCCACCAATATTGCCGCCGGCATGCAGGCCATCGCCGAACGACTCGGCCCGCAGGCGGCCGCCACCGTACTGGTGCTCTCCGATGGCCGACAAAACACGGGGCCTAACCCCGATTCAATTGCGAGGCTCATGGGGTCGCGCGGCGTAAAGGTGTTTACGGTGTGCATTGGTTCGGCAAAATCTCCGCCGGCGGCGAGTATTCGCAGTTTTAACGGGCCAGGCTGGGCTTTCCAACACGACAAAGTACAACTCAACGCCGTGGTGCGGTTGCGCAGCCTTGCGGGTAAAACTATCACGCTGCAACTGCTGCGGGGCGAGCTGCTGCTAAAAACAAAAACTGTCACCGCCGACAACAACGACGAACTTATCACCGAACAATTCCACGACATCCCACCCGGCACCGGTAGTTACGAATACCATCTTCGCATACAGCCGGTGCCCGGCGCGGTGAACCATCAAGCCGTAGAAGAATCCCTGCGCGTAGCGGTGCGGCACAGCAAGCTGCAGGTGCTGCTTGTGGCCAGCCGGCCCGGCTGGGAGTATCAATATCTGCTCAATTACCTTTCACGCAACAGTCAGGTGCATCTGCAGGCGGTGCTGCTGCATCCAATAACGATCCCGGGAATTGCGGCTCCGCCACCCGTGACGGCGTCACCTGAAAATAAGTCATATCTTGCGCAGCAGTTGCCCGGCAATGCGCGGCAATGGTCGGTCTTTAACATCATTATTCTCGGCGACGTTTCGCCCGGCGATTTGACCAACCCCATGCAGCAGGCCATTGCCGCCGCGGTTAAAAACAGCGGCTCGTGCCTTGTGGTGGAGGCCGGGCAACAGTACATGCCGGCAAGCTATGCCGGCGGACCGCTCGCTCCGCTGCTGCCGGTAAAGCTCACCGCGGCCTGGCCGCCCGAAATACTGGCCCAACAACTCCGCCACGGCTTTGTGCCAACCGTAACGCCACAGGGCGTTGGGTCGGTGCTGTCAGCTTTTTCGGCGGACCGCGGCGAAAATGGCCGCATGATTGCCGCCATGCCGCGCTGGTACTGGCACAGCGAGCAAACCGACGCCCGCGCCGGCGCTCGGGTTATTTGGGCCATACCCGCAGGCGCCGGGCGCAGCCCTACGGGCCAAAGTTTCGACTCCGAACATCGCCACGCTTTGCTTGCGGCCATGTCGGTTGGCTCCGGGCGGGTGCTTTATCTGGCAAGTGACGAAACATGGCGCCTTAGACAACTCGACGGGCACAACGGACAGAACATTTTCTGGGGCCATGTGCTGCGCTGGGCCACGGGCCAAAGCCTGCCGGCCGGCGGACGTTTTGTGCGGTTTGGCACCGATCATCATCACTATCATGCAGGGCAGCAGGTGCGCGTGCGAGCACGCGTGCTTGGCGAAAATCTCCTGCCGCAAAGCAACCTGCACTTTCGGGTGGTCGTGCTGAGCGAGCCTACCAAAGCCAACCCCGGTCCCCAACAGGTAGCGCAAGCCACCATGACGCCTTCGCCCGGCTCAGCGGGTTATTACGACGGCGTCATTGCCGGCCTGGCGCCGGGGCACTACCGGGTAACGCTCAGGGGGTCGCCGGTCGGGCATGAGCTGCGCGACGACCCAACCGCCAGCGTTAAAAGCATAGCCATCAGCGTATCGCGCCAGGCT
This sequence comes from Planctomycetota bacterium, assembly GCA_021780285.1. Lineage (GTDB taxonomy): Bacteria > Planctomycetota > Phycisphaerae > WQYP01 > WQYP01 > JABEVB01. The sequence goes on along the minus strand of JAJXZA010000034.1, from coordinate 5,785 downwards.
AATCTGGAATTGCTAGATCCCAGCGCTGACCCCGCCGCGCTCATGCGCCTCGCCGAGGCCGGCCAGGGAGCCATGGTGCGCGGCCCCTTTGCATCGCTGCTTCTCAAGCACATACCCAACGCTAAAAAGACTTTTCATATTCCTGAGCAAGCCGGGTTTTTCAGCAATCCACACAGCGGCTACACGCGGCTGGCCCACTTCTTATTCCTGCTGGTATTTGCGGGCGTCATTACTGCCGAATGGATTGTCCGTAAGATAAACGGAGTTGTATAATGGATTCTTCGCAAGGCCAAGATTCTTTCGGAGGCGAAATCATGGCTGACGCATCAAACCCCACACCTGCAGGCGCTCTGCCGCCTGAATTGGTCGCGCCTCTGCGGGCGGTTGCCCGGCGACAGCGGGTATTGCGCATTGCCATGGCCGCTTTGCAGTCGCTGCTGATCATTTTTGTTGTATCACTGATTGCAGTGCTCCTCCTTGGCTCATTGGATCATATCCCGACTATCGTTCGCTGGCTGTTGGCTCTGGCAGCCTGGGCGGTGGAGGTTATTGCATCTGTCCGCCTTCTGCGGCCCGCGTTTGCGCCCGTATCGCTTTATCAGGCAGCTCGGCAGATTGAAACCGCAACCCCCGCTGCGCAAGAGCGAATCCTTAGCGCGGTAGAACTCGCTGGGGAACATCAAGATGCCGCACAGTCATCTGCCGAACTCGTGCGGCACCTCCTGCAACAAGCCACCGCCCAGGCTGGCGAGGTAAAGCCGCAGGCGGTGGTGGCTCCCTCGGCAATGTTACGGTGGGCCGCCTACCTGGCGCCGGCCCTGCTCGCATGGCTTATTCTATGGCCGCTGGTGCCCCAAACCGTCGAACTTGGCCTGCAAAGAGTTATCGCTCCGTGGAACGGCAGTATACCAGCCGACCTGGGAGCTATTCTCGTCAAGCCCGGCAACATCGTACTTACCCAAGGCGAGCCACTTACCATCTTGGCTGATTTTAAGCCAACACAAGGCGTGTCGCTCAAAGGAATCGCCGCAACGCTTGCCACACGCTTTGCCGGCGGCACCACCCTTGATCGCAGCATGACTCCGATTGGGCCGACATCGTTTCGGCGAACCTTCAGCGCGGTGTCGGCCAGCTTTGAATACCGCATTGGCTCAAGCAAGGGCAACTCCGTCTGGTACCATGTGACCGTCCAACCGCGCCCCGCTGTGGCCGCCTACGAACAGCGATACAGCTACCCCGCCTATACGCAATTGCCGCCGCGCGTCATGACGGGCAGCAGCGGCGCTGTTCAGGCCATCTCCGGAACACAGGTGCAGCTTGTTCTGCATGTTAATCAAAAGCTCTCGGCCCGCAGCCGTCTGGTGTTTGGCAAAGCAGGCTCAACCCAAACCACTATACCGCTGACCCCCATGGGTCCACGGGCATATCAGGCAACATTTGATGTGCTTAACACCACCACCTACCGCGCTATTTTGGTAAACGACGAAGGCATAAAAAACAGCGACGATCGCACGTGGCCCATTGTGGCCACCCGCGACCTGCCGCCAACCATTCACATCACCAGCCCCCGACGTATCGAACGTGTGCGACCCGACGACACCGTACCGGTCGAATTTACCGCAACCGACGATTTTGGCCTTACGGCCATCCATGCCAGCGTTTCGGTAAACCAATCGGCGCCATTTTCGGTTCCCATACCAATGGGAGCACCCGATCTTAGGCAATTCAAAGGGCAATGGAATCTTTCCGTGGCGGATATTCTGGAAAAGGCCGATGTGCCCAAACCTGAACATATTTACTATCGTCTGGTGGCAACCGACAACTGCCAGCCGGCCGCCCAAAGTACACGCACCACCCGCCACGAGCTTGATATAACTCCATGGCTTGGCCAAAGCTTTCGCCAGCGCATGGACCGCCGCGTAACCCGCAGCATGGAAGTTATTCTGCGCCGGGCGCTCCAGCAGGTTCACAACAATCAAAACTGGGCCAGGCCGCTGGCCCAGAACATCAACGGCCAAACCGGTTGGACCAAGTGGCAGTTGCCGCAGGTTAAGCAGCGCATAGCCGCCATGAGCCAGGCCAGCACCGCGCTGGATAAGTCCATGCAAAGCTATCTCAACGGCGACTTTGCCGACATTGCCAACCAAGCCATTGGCGTGGCGCGCCATCCCATGCGCCGTGCCGCCGACGCGCTCACGCAGGCCTCTTTTACGCCGCACCAGCCGGCCCAGTTGCGCAAAGACGTAGCGGCCACGCAAGACAATCTCGCCCAGGCCGCCCAACGGCTCGATAGCCTGCTCAAGGCTTTGGAGCAGGAAGCGAAGCAGCGAGACCTTGAAAACACAGTCAAGCAACTTGCCGCCGAGCAAAAACATCTCGCCCACCAAATGCTGGTGCAGCAATCGCCCAAAGCACTCTCCCACGCACAACAACAATTAACGGCCAAGCTTCAAAAGCTGGTGAACCAGCATAAGGCGCTGCAAACACCAATGGCCGCAAATGTGCAACCCGAACTCGGCACGCTGGGGCAACAGGTAGAGCATGCCATAGCGTTGCAAAAGCAATCCAATGCCGACCTGATGCATCAATCCGCAATACAACAACAAAAGCAGACTTTGGCCAGCCTTGCCCACCAGCAACAGAAATTGAATCAAAGTATTAACAACTTTCAGCAGCAGCGGCAGCAGGTTTTACGCGAATCGCTGGCACAGCTTCCGACCGGCGCCGAACGCCTCGCGGCGGTAAGCAATCTGCTGCACCATCAGTATGCCTCCGCACAGCAAGGTCAGCAGCACATGTCGCAGGAGCTTGCCACCACGGCCAATCAGCTTTCGCAATTGGCCAACCGTCCGCCAACGCCGCAACAGCAACAGGCCCGGCAGGAAGCCCAGCAGGCACAAAACGCGACCAATGATCTTGCACGACAGGCGGCCAACGCCCAGCAGCTTTTGCACAACCAGCCCGGAGCGCCCGCCGAGGTTAATGCCCGCCGCGTAGCCACCGCTCTCAACAATCTTAATCAACAGTTGATGGCCAGGAGCACCGGCAGCCAAGAGTCGCGCCAATTAAAACTCGCCCGCAAACTCGCCGACCAGGCGGCGAGCGCAGCGCAGCACAATAATGCCCAGCAGGCCGCTCAATCGCTGGCCAAAGCCGCTAAGTTGTTGCAAAGCGCAGCGGCGCAGCAGGCGGCGGCGGCGCAAGCCCCCACACCAGACCAGCAGCAAGCCCAGGCTGCAGCACAGCAAGCGTCGCAACTCGCCCAGCAGCAGCAGGCACTGGCCAAGCAAACCGTTGAGGTTCAAAATGCGGTTGCTGGCCAAACCCCCGCTACCACAGACAGCAAGCCGCTCCAACAGCAGGCCCTCGAGCAGATAGCTGCGGCACGCAAGCTGGCGGCACAAATCACCAAACAGGCCGCAACGGGTTCGCCCGATATCGCCCATAACGTGCGGCAGGCCGACGCACAGATGCAGCAAGCCCAACAACGCCAACAGCAGGCCGCGGATGCCACCGCCCAAGGCAACAACCCGCTGGCACAGGAAAAGCAGCAGGCGGCACTGGCTCACATGAAGATCGCCCAGCTCGATTTGCAGGGGCTGCAGAACTCGCCGGAACTGGCGCTGGTGCCCAAGTACCAAAGCTTTATGGCACATGCCGGTGAAATAAATCCACAGGCTCCAGAACAAGCCAGCAGCCACAAGGCCGGCACGCAGCGCAGCAACAACTCACCTTCGCAGCAGCCCGGCCATCAAAGCAACGCAACCGGCGCCGACCAAGGCCAGGCACACAATGGCGGCAGCCAGACGAGTCAAGCCGCATCACAAGGCCAGCAGGGACAGGGGCAACCCGGCCAACCATCGTCGCAGCCGGCGATTACGGCCAATCAATTACGCGCCATGCGCATGTTTGAAGCCGCCGAGCGCATTCAAGCAGCGCTCGCCGCACAGCAGCAGGCAGGCCAAGGGAGTGCGGCCGCCGCACAACAGGCGTCGCAAGCCTTGGCCGCTGCCGGCGAGCAAATCAGTCAGGCCGCCGGTTTAACCACCCAATCGCAAATCGCCGGCAACGCCGGCCAAAACTCTACTACCCCCGGCACAAGCGGTCAGGGCGGCGGCGGGGGCGGCATCAACGTACCGCAGCAGATGAATGACAAACCACCGGCGGACGTCGCATCGCTGGGCATAAGCCCCGCCGATTGGCGAAACCTGGGCCCGCTCCAAAGGCAAAACCTGGTCAATGCCGCCGGGCAAAAGATTCCTGCAGGCTATCGGGATATGATCCGCCAGTATTATCTCCGGCTCGCCCGCATGCACCCGACAACCTCAAAGGACTAATTGCCATGCGCATTACCCACCGCAACACTGTACTCTCTTGCTGGCCCGGCGGCGAGACCTCATCGCCGCAATTGCCCCGGTCAGGCTCGGGCACAGACTGCGATCGCCAACCTCCGGCAAAGCGGCCCTTCAATCGCTCTTGTCTTACGTTATGGCTCTGCCTTGTGTGCCTCGCAACCGGCGGCGGGCGCGCCTTTGCACGAGCGCCCATCGCTGAAAATGTACGCCTCGCCATTAACTCGGGCCTGAAATGGCTTGCCCGTCAGCAGCGACCCGATGGGCATTTTCCGGCGGCGGCACAGGACCGCGTCGCCGTTACCAGCCTCGCGGTGATGGCCTTTTTGGCCCGCGGTTACACTCCCATCAGCGGCCCTTACTCGCATGTGATGAATCGCGCCATTGACTGGGTACTTTCAATACAACGCCACAACGGCTACTTCGTCACCAATGGCGGAACCATGTATGACCACGGCATCGCCACCGTCATGCTTGAAGAATGTTATGGAATGGTAAATCATCAGCGACGTAAAGCCATCGGCCGCGCCGTCGGACGCGCGGTGGCTTTTATTCTTGCGGCACAAAAGAACTCCCGTGGAATATTTGCCGGCGGATGGCGCTACCAGCCCCAAGCCAATGATGCTGATATTTCGGTCACAGGCTGGCAACTTATGGCTTTGCGCGGAGCCGGCGACTGCGGAGCCGTAATTCCGGCATCTGCACTGCGCGACGGCATAGCTTTTGTATTGCGCGATGCCGTGCCCAACGGCGGCTTTGCCTACCAGCCACACGGCGCCGCGGGCCGCGCTCGCACCGGCACCGGAATCGTCGCGCTTGAGCTTTTAGGCAAGCGCAACAGCCCCCAGGCCGTCAGCGGTGGAGATTATCTGCTCGCTCATCCGCTCGACCCCGGCATGCAGTTTTATTTTTATGCCGTCTACTATTGCTCGCAGGCGGCCAACCAATTGCAGGGACGCTACTGGCGACACATCTATCCCACCATACGCCGGCAGCTTATTCAATTTCAAGAAAACGACGGCTCGTGGACCCCGCGCTCCGGCATCGAAGGTCAGGGTGGCAAAGTATACGCCACTTCCATGGCTCTGCTGGCGCTCTGTGTGCCCTACAACTATCTGCCGCTGTATCAGCGGTAAAACCTTCATTTCGTGGCGCTGCGTTAAGCGCAACCTTCGAGCCTCGAACCTGAAGACCGCATTATTTGCAACCACGGTTGAAAAAATCACAAAAACTCCAAAAAGCGAGCGCTATACTGGCCCAGCCAATTGCAGGGGTATCACATTCCAAAATAATAGATGATCGAGCGTTAGCCCAACTTTCGCACTTTGGCCCTGAAAACCGCATTATTTTGCAAATAAGGCCGAAAGTCTCCACCACAAACACCCCTTAATTTTTGGGTTCTGGTATCTCCCAATGCTCCTGTAAAGCCGCCA
>JAJXZA010000342.1 GCA_021780285.1 Planctomycetota bacterium | reverse complement strand
TTCGTTACCTCCGCTACCGTCCCGATTGCTACCGGCTGGAACGTCAATTTGCCGGGCGGGTATGTCTCCCGCTGAAAACCAGCGCCTTTTCACGGCGCACTCGTGACTTGGTGGTTAACCCCCCGTCGTCGTCTCTGCGTTACCCCGCCTTGAGGTAGGGATGCCGAAATCCCGATGCGGTAAGGAACCGCCTATCGGGATGCGGTGAACCCCCGCCGCCCATCGCCCAAGCTCTCCTCACTACTTTCTGAATCTATTATCTCGGCGAAGCCGTGCCTACTATCACTACATGCTCACACTCTTTTCCAATCGGTCATCCCGTCATACCATCCAAAAACCTTCGCGTCTTTGGGTCTTCGCGGTGAAAAATCGCGCAGCGCCCCGCCGTGTGCGCATCTTGGCATCCTTCAAAGATTTCCCTTATTTTCCGCACTTTTGCAAAAACCGAACTTGGCATCCTTCAGGAAAACCGAGGAGTCTGTCCGGGTAATAGAAGGTCTGCGACGGCACGAATTTTGGCTTTCATCAAGCAGCGGCGACGAGTGCGTATCTGGCGGAGATGATACGCCGAGGAAGCCGCGCCGCCGAGGAAAGCCGAAAGGCGTGCCGCCCGAAGGGTGGGTCGGAAGTGCCCCGTCTGCTTTGTTGCCAAGCCTCGATGTGTCCTCCTGCCGGACACGCTCTCGGCTCGACGCCTCGCATCCGAGACACTTCCGGCCCATCGCAGAGCTTCTATGACTCGGACAGACTCCTGATGTTTTGCTGCTTTTATCTTGGCGGCCTTCAAAACCGCGCAATAGCCATGCGGGTTTGCTCACACCAGCCGCACGCAAAAACACCCACTTTTTGCCCCCCAGCCCCACCGATCTTGGCATTCTTCATCAAAACCCCAATGTTTTGCCAGTTTTATCTTGGCGGCCTTCAAAACCGCGCAATAGCCATGCATGTTTGCTCACAGCCAAACTTTCAAAAAACACCGCTTTTTCTCCCGCCCACACCACAACTTGGCGGCCTTCAAAAATAACCAATGATTTTATGCTTTCTAACTTGGCAATGTTCAAAACACCCAATATCCACACACTTTTCCTCAACCATGCGGCCTCAAAAGCCTCGAATATCTCTGCGTTACCCTGCCTTGAGGCATGGATGCCGAAATCCTCGATAGGGTAGGAACACCTTCTATCGGGATGCGGTTACCCCCGTCGCGCAGCGCCCAAGCTCTCCTCACTACTTTCTCCATCTACTCTCTTGCGGCATACATGCCGCATGCCGCACCATACACCGCCTACAAACACAACATGCGCCCGAGCCTGCCTCGGCAGCGCACTTGTTTGACAAGTAAATACCCCGCCCGCGCCGCCACGCGCCGCGGGATCAACTTTCTACTTTCTCAATCTACTCTCTCGGCGCAGCCGCCCCCTACCCGACTGATGAACCACCAACCCTGCATTGCACACCTGCTATATCTTGTTTTTTGACAAGAAACACCCCGTCCGTTGCTCCAGCGCCCCGACGCGGCGGCACGCATCTCCCTGCTTCAAAGCGCGGGCAGCATATTTTCGTGGTGCACTGCCCAACGTCCGTCGGCAGGAAAGCCAGGTGCATGCTTGCGCGGTGCACCAGACCAACCTGCGGCCATCAGTGCGACGGCGTACAACAGGCCGCCATTGCCGGGCAGATATACCGGCAGCGCCGGGGTCTGGTAATTGTGTCCATTGGGTAGACACGAATTCTTCTCAACGGGCATCAGCAATGACTCTATGGCCTGCTCACCGCGGCCCAGTCGGGCTGCGGTCATGGCGATCAGGGGATAATCCCATCCCCAGGTGCTGGACCAGTTCCATACCTTGCACACCTTTTCAAGCGTGCGAAGCATGACATCGCGGTTGACCATGCCTCCATCGAGCATACCCAACGGGGCCAAGATGCACGGGTGCGAAACGGCCCGCCCGGGTTGAGTAAAGGTGCCGCGCGCCTGGGGGCCGGCTACATACAGACCGCCGGCGGTAGTCAGCGGCGGCAAATGACGGCGAACCTGATCCCACAGGGCTTGCGGAGCAAGCCCCAGCCGCCGCCGCCATTGTTGGGCGATGCCCAGCGCCCAATGAAAATATGCAACTTCAAACGTCGGGTTCCACTGATGCTCAAAGTTGCCATATATCTCGGCGGCGTCATACACCGGTGGACCAATTTGATAATATTTCATGCCCGACCGTCGGCATGCAAAGCCCGCCAGAAAGTCGGCCGTGGCAAAAACCCTCTCCCGGTAAAGCTCCAGCGTCTGCCGCGTCGGCCGGGCCTGGTAGCATAATTCGGCGTAGGCCATCTGATGTGGTTGCTGCCAAAGCAAGGTAACTTCAATATCTTGGGGTGCTTGCTCAAAGGCCGGAGCGGCACAGCTTTTAGGCCAGCGTGCTCCAGTATAGCCTTGTTGGCGCGCCCGTTGCCGTGCCGCAGGTAAAATATGTTGATAAAAACCGAGGCTGCGCTCCAGCAGCGGAGCTCGCCCCCAGAGTGCAAAATGCGCTGCATGCCACCAATGCATTTCCAGATGAAACTTGCCAAACCACGAGTTGCAGGTGAGACCAGTTTCGGCCGGCGGCAGTTCGCCGCAGCAATTAATGCGGGTGAGATACTGGGATAACACAATGCGCCGCTCGAGTTCTTTCCAGCGAGGGTCTTTGCTGGCAGAAAGGTCTATCGCACCGCCCGAACTCCAGAAGGCCCGCCACATTTCTGCCGCAGACCTTTGCGTTGCAGACAAATCCTCCGGTGAATCGGTCAGAGGCCTCGGCGACCAGGCCGCCGAAAATTCGAGAATCTTATCGCCTGTATGCGGGGCCAGGGTAAACTCATGTGGCGCACGCTGGCTTAGCTGCCCGTTACGCCACCACAGGGCCGTGTGATACTCTGTTGCATCAAGCACGCAATGAAAATTCACGCGTTGAGAGCCGCTGCGTATAAACTCCGTTTTGTAAGCGTGCGGGTGTTGCCAGTCGGCGCCGTTGCCGCCCCATTCGTCGGCGGCATACGGAAAGGCGACAAGCACCTTAAGCAGGCCTGCCGCCAGCAATGACGATTCAATACGCACGGCCAGTTGGTCGAGCGTACCATGACAGCAGGTCCATACCCGAACGCTCTGCCCGCGGAAGGTGAACCTGCTCTCAAGCAGTCCGGTGTATATATTGAGCCGTTGCGATGGTGATTGTATATCAGCCAACATGGCCGGCCTGCCGCCGGGGTGCGTCAGCAGCAGCCCGATGCGTCCGAGGTTGATGCGTGATGCCTGTTTGTATAAGAAATCCGCCTCCTGTCTAAGCAGGGGCGTTCTGCCGACCAGCGGATAAGGTACTTGCCGACCGCAGCAGTTTTTAAGGTTGGTCAGCGGGTAGTTGGCGTTGGTCCAGTCATGGGGGTTTTTGCGGGTATACCACCCCCAATGCGACATGGTCGAAAGCGGAATACCGTGCTTATAATCATCGGGAAATGTCTGAAGGCCTGTGATGTCAGCCCCAAAGGCGAAGTTGCCATTTCCAACGGTTAGTACATTGAGAAGACCGGTTGCGGTAAATTGCACGTTATGCCGTTGGACCAGCGATTGGCGGTCAATTGCGCCGTCCCCTAGCCCCGAGCCGTTGGCGTTACTGGGCGTACCACGGTTGTTACGTTGTGTAACCGCAGCGGCAACCGCCAGAGCACCGGTTGCTATAAAAACGCGCCGCTTCGCCTGGCGTTTCAGATGCGAGGAAGGTATTGGCAACTGATCCATTATGTCTCCGTGGCTTTATAAACTGGTTGCCGCTGGTCATCGGCGTATGCGCGAATCGCCGTTGCTCATGAGCACGAATGATACCCGCCAGGGGATATCCATGCTAACAGCATAATCATCTGAGGCTACGGCATATGCGTTGAAGGAAACCGCTTGCGCTGTTGATAATCTCACTGCATGTATTGGTAAGGATCGGCGGGTGAAAAATCACGTTACCCCATTTGTGCCATTGGTCTCCGCCGGCATGAGCTTCCGGCGAGACGCTATCACCATCAGTGCTACGCATTCCTGAGCCGAGCCGCGTGCGATGGCGAAAAAATTCTTACGATCAGCCTTGGTGAAGCGTCCATTGCCTTCGGCCAGATTGGTGGCGCTAGGAACACTCGCGCGGCTCAATTGGTCAGATAGGAAATAGTAGCCTCGCGGGAACTCAGCAGTCGCGGCGAGAATGGCATCGGCTAGACTGATCGCCTTTTGATACACCTCAAGATTTTCAAACATGAAGGGCAAAGGCTATCTCTCCTGTCAACAATGTTGAGCAGTGGGACAGGCGAACAGGTGACCGCAGGCGGCGGCCGCGCCGTGAACAGGTGAACAGGCGAGCAGGTGACCGCAGGTGAGCGTTCTCCGCCGGCGGCAGCCACCATTTTGTTCCAGCCTTATTGGCTCTCCTGATCTCCTGCTCAACCATTCTCCTGCTCTATTTTTTCGGCCGCAGGCGAAAAAATCGGGGCGACAGGATTTGAACCTGCGACTTCCTGGTCCCAAACCAGGCGCTCTAGCCAGGCTGAGCTACGCCCCGTTGTCGTTTAGATGGCATTATGTTAACACAACTTGGCGGGGTATCAAACTCTCGCCCTTGATCCGGGATGGCTGGGGTGTCGGCCGGACCACATGCTGCCGGGACCTGACGGCGGCAAGCGGACGCGGGCACCGGCCCTCAGGGTCGCATGCGCTGCGCCACGCGAGAAATCAGGCTATCGAGAGTGTGCATGGAGGCAAGGTCCTCCTTCAGTTCCAGCAGCGGCATCAACGATTGACGAACCAGGTCCAGGTTAAGACGGCGTGCTGACGCGCCAGAATGGCCTCAATGTCGCTCCAGTCCCGTGGCCGAGCGGCTAACGCTTTGTGCACAATCAGGTCTTCCGCCGAGCAGGTGGTGAGCGAAATGTCGCCATTCAATTGCCACCTCGAAGCCCGCTCAACGCTTTGCTCCTCAAACGCCAAGGCACCCAAGGCAAAATCAAGGTCGGTGCCATCTGCGGTGCGTGCCAATATCACCCGCCGCTCGAACGCGAGTTTGGGGGCGTTGGCGACGCGGCTTGCAAACCGCCGCAGCACCGCCTCTACGATTACAGCACTTAGATTCAGGCCGGCAAGGAGGGTAATGTCAACGTCCTGGGTAAACCGGGGCATTCCCCAGCGCTGCACTGCAACCCCTCCGATAAAACAAAACCGCCAGCCGTTGGCGCGGCAAAATGTCTCCACCTCGGCCGCTGCCGTCAATACGCCGCCGGGTTCGGTCATGATTTGCTCCGGCGATGAAATATATCCTGCTGCTCGATGAGGCCCGACCAATCGCGACGCTCCCGCCACGGCGGCTGGGCGCATACCAATGAGCGAATAATCTCCAGCGCCCGCTCATCGGTCATATTCATTAACTCCTGCGCCCGCAGCCGTTCCAAAAATTCAGCATCGTCGCGGTATTGCTTGCGCCATGCGGCCACATCGTTGTTTAAAATCGGGTGCATGCACTTATTATACCGCAAGGGGTGAAAACTTATAAATCCTTTTTACCAAAATTGCGTATGAGCCTGTCCTGGTAATCGCCGGGTTGCGATGGCAGCTTTGACGAGCTACCGCTCCGGCAACTAAACTCTCGGCGTGAACAAGAGCCGCCACACATCTGCAAAGGTACCCTCGCCCCGGCAGGCACATTGCGGCATCATTGCCTGTGATCTTGATGGCACACTCATAGGCCGCGACCACAAAATCAACGAAACCGACCTCGCCGCCATCGCCAAAGCACAGTCCGCGGGCTGGTATGTCACCATTTGCACCGGCCGCAGCGCAATAGAAAGTGCGGGCATTCTGGCGGCGCTTCAGCTTGCGGGGCCGGGCATTTTTGTCAACGGTGCTGCGCTAAGCGATATGGCCACCGGTGCCACCCTGCATCGCGAATATATCGCTCCTAAACTCGCCGGTGATATTGTCGCCTTTTTTCAGCAGCGCGGCCATACGCCGCTGGCATTGCTCGACGATGCGGCGCACCACGGCCCCTATTACGCCATGCTTGATGGCGGACCGGTTCATCCGGCGACGACCGAGTGGTTTGGCCGCAACCGCATTCACGCGGAGCTGCGCGAAAGCTTTTCGGCCGACGACTTAAGCCACATGCTGCGCATCGGCATGGTGATAGATTTACCCGACAGCCGCCCCATGGAAGCCGCCCTGCATCAGTCGCTTGGGCACGCGGTAACCTTTCATGCGCGGCGAGCGCCTCTTTACGATTGCAATGTTATTGAGGTTTTTAAGCACGGCGTAACCAAGTGGACGGGCATAGAACTGCTTTGCCAAAAGCTGAACTTGAGTCCAAAGCATACCGTTGCCATCGGCGACGACATCAACGATTTGGCGATGCTGCAGCATGCCGGCCAAAGTTTTGCCATGGGCAACGCATCAGAGCAGGTGCGCCGCGCCGCCAAAGCCGTCACGCGCACGCAAGCCGAGGCCGGCGTAGCGGCCGCGATCGAGCAGGTGCTGGGAGGCTAAACGGCTGCGCGTCGTGTTAAGGCGCCCATACCTGCTGGACCGTCCCAGTGAGAAAGCCCCGCTCGCACCAAAATCAGTAACTGTGCGGGTCGAGTTGTACTTTGCCGCGGAACACCCAGTAAATATAGATGGTATACCCCACCACCACCGGCATGCCCGCCAATACGATCAGCAGCATGATGCCCAGCGTATGGCCTGAGGACGAAGCGTTGTAAATGGTTAGCGAACGCGACTCTATATTGGTTGCGTATACCAGATGCGGAAACAGGCCCACGGCCAGCAGTCCCAAAAGCGCCGCAATCGAAGCGCTGCTCGAGGCAAACGCGCGGAACATCCGGCCATGATGAATTTCGCGGGGCACATTGGCGATGGCGAGCATGTTGGCCAGCGCCAGCACAAAAAAGACGGGGTGCTTGCGCATTTCAAACGTCATGTGTCTTACATACAAAAGCGTCGCCAGCGTGGTGATGCCATAGCATATGATAAAAAATATGATCGCCCGGTTAACCCATCCGCGAATGCGTGTTTGCAGGTCGCCTTCGGTTTTCATCACCAGGTAAATGGAGCCGTGCATGACAAAAAGGGCCACGGTGGTCACCGCCACCATAAGGGCGTACGGGTTGAGCAGGCCCAGCAAAGTGCCCGCGTAATTTTCGGACGCATCCAGCGGCACACCGCGCGCCAGGTTGCCCACAAACGCCCCAAGCAGCACGGTCGCCAGAAGGCTGCCTATAGAAAAGCTCACATCCCAAAGCTGCCGCCACCATCCCATCGGCTCCTTGCTGCGAAACTCAATGGCAACGGCTCTGAAGATAAGCGCCACGAGCAGCAGCATAAACACCATATAAAAACCTGAAAACAGCGACGCATACACATACGGAAACGCCGCAAACAGCGCCCCGCCGCCGGTTACCAGCCACACCTCATTGCCATCCCACACGGGGCCGATGGAATTAAGCAGCATCCGCCGGTCGGCATCGCTTTTTACAAACAGGTGCAACATTCCCACGCCCAGGTCAAAGCCATCAAGAATGGCGTAGCCCGCAAACAGCAGGCCCAGCAGGCAGAACCAGGTAATCTGTAAGTTTGTATGCATATTCAACCTTTTTGTTACTCATGGGTCAGGCGCACGCCCACCGGGCGCGTGCGGCGGTGTTTATGCGTTAAGCCTTGCATGCTGCGGCAGAGGCGCCCCTTCGGCGGGCAGATCATGCGACTCAGGTCCGGCGATAATTTTTCGGTGCATGAGAAAAATGAACAGAGCACCGAGCAGCACATACATGAACGCAAACAAAATAGTTGAGGCCAAAATTTCGCCGGCCGGCACGTTGGGCGACACTCCCGCGCTGGTGCGCATCACCCCATAAACAATCCAGGGCTGTCGGCCGACTTCAGCCGAAAACCAGCCCAGTTCGTTGGCGGCAAGGGGGCCGACAACCGCAAACACAAATATCCACAACAGCCACCGCTGCCGAAACAGCGAACCGCGCCACCAGAAAAACGCCCCCAGAAGGCTTATACCGATGAGCGCCATGCCGATGGCCACCATCAGGTGGTACGACTGAAACACCGGGTTTACCGGAGGCCAGTCGGTCCTCGGAAATGCGTCAAGCCCCGTCACCGGCGCCTTGATGTTGTAGTACATGAGCCAGCTGAGCATGCCCGGAATTTTCAGGCCCATCACCTGCTGTCTGGCGACATCCACCCAACCAAACAGGCTCATGGCCGCCGGGGCATGGGCAGGAAAATGCCCTTCAAAAGCCGCGAGTTTCGCCGGTTGATATTTGCCGATCATTTTGGCGTTGATATCACCGGAAAGCAGTTGCGCCAGCGAACAAACAACAGCCACCACCAAACCAATTTTGATGGCCCGCCGGGCAATCTCTTCATGTTGTCGCTTAAGCACATAATAGGCCGACACGCTTAAAACCAGAAAGGCCCCGGTTAAAAACGCCCCCAGCAGCACATGCCCCAGCCGATCAAGCGTGGAAGGATTCAGCACCACCGCCCAAAAATTAACGAGCTTGGCCCGCACATTGCCATCGGGCATTTTGACGATTTTGAACCCCGCGGGCGTCTGCATCCAGGAGTTGGCCACGTTGATCCATACGGCACTGAAGATAGAGCCAAGCGATACCATTAACGTCGAAAAAAAGTGCATTTTTGGCCCCACGCGGTCCCAGCCAAAAAGCAGCAGCGCTAAAAAACCCGACTCCAGAAAAAAGGCGAAAATGCCTTCCGACGCCAGCGGCGCGCCAAAAATATCACCCACAAAGCGCGAGTACGCCGCCCAGTTGGTGCCAAACTCAAACTCCATCACAATGCCGGTGGCCACGCCGAGGCCGAAGGTC
>JAJXZA010000345.1 GCA_021780285.1 Planctomycetota bacterium | reverse complement strand
AGTGCTGCGCGCCAAACGCGTCCAATCGAAAATTTCGGCCGGAATTACCCCTGGCCATCGCCGTCGGACTACCTCTGGCTAAAACCTATGAAATATCCGGGTTAAGTGCCAGCAGGTTGTCGCCGAAGATGAGGCGGTTATCAAAAAGATCGTCCTCACCCACGCGGTGCGCTGCATGGTAGGACTTGGCCGGGTCTTCAATGAGGACGCGCGGCTCGAGCTTAGGCCGGTTTTCTTTGCCGATCCAGGTGAGTTCGAGGCGTGTGTTGGTTTTAGCCATGGCTGGGATTGTAAACGATGAAGGGACGGCAGTCAGCCATCAGCTTCTATACCGCAATCATCCTGCCCGTAAGCCGCCCGGGTCACGAGGTTGCACCCGATTGCACCAGCCTGAGTTGTTCCGCGGCCAGTAGTTGGTCGGCTTGCAGATAGCCATCGTGGGAGACATCGAACAGATTCTCATCCGCCCGCTCTATGAGTCCGGTTTTCACCAGTTGCTCGAAAGCCTTCCGGTATAACGCTTGCTTCCGATGGTCGGCACCGTTACCAAACTGCGTTATTTGGCCTCGCCCTGCACTGCCCTGCGGAATACAAACATCGCCTACGCACTGCAGTACCCAACCACCGTCGTACTTAATCTCAATTAGTCGCCCGCCATTCCTAACTCCGGCTAAAAGCACTTCCACGGCTTCGGGCAGAAGTTGCTCTCTTGATTCGGCGCCCTGCGTACTCGCCGGAAAGTTTGTACCGGCCAGCCCTTTCGGAGTCACCCCTGAAAATTCGGGTGCCCCGCCATTATCCACCACCGCCCGTCGCGGACGGCCGCCATGGTATTGTCCCGGTGGCGTTTAAGCTCCTCAATCGTGAAGTTGCGAGTCATGTAAGCTTTCGTATGGACGCTGCTGTGGCAAGTGACGCACAGTGCGATAAGGTTATCCGGCTCATCGGCGCCGCCTTCCTCCCGATGCTGGATGTGGTGCACATGGAGATGCAGTGGCATGAAACGCCGACAGATGCAACAGCGGCGACCGCAATCGGCGAGAAGCTTGTCAGCGATGTGCTGTGGGATTGACATGATTCGTCTCCGGACCGACTCCTTTGCTCTCGAAATACACCCTCAATCTGGCATACTTCTCCGCTGGTGACATCCTCGGCTGGGCGGGGGCGACAGCGGCCTGGGCAGGCGCCTGCGTAAGCCGTCGGCACTCGTTGATGGCGAACTGCGCGCCTTCCCGGACAGCCCGCTGGAGATCATTCCATAGGCCGGCTTTGCCTTCGACGAGTTCCCAAGCCCCGGGCCCCAGGTAATCAACGATGGTTTCACCGTCCGTGTCGTCACCAATTAGTTGCTGGCACAGCCTGAAGCCATTGCGGACGTACAGGTTTGCCGTGCCGGTGTTTTCGGGCGGCTGCGAACGGATGAAATCTCGCAACTCGCGTGAGAGGACGATGCGTGGGTAATCGGCGACCTCACTCTCGAGGCGGTGAGCCTCGGCAAGCGCCGGCCCGTAGAAGGATACCTCGCGGTCCTCAATTCCACCGCCGATGCAGAGGGCTCCGCGGAGAGGAGTCGCTTGCGCCAGGAAGGTAGGCATCACGCCGCATGCCGCTCCCAGCATCCGGTGTAACGCTGCGATGTTCCAATCTTTTGACGGTCCGATTGTGGCCGGGGCATACGCGACGAGCATGTCAGAGAAATGTAGCCATTTGGGAACGGCGCCGGACAGTGCATTGTAGCGCTCGCGTTCGGGACCGGCGGGTGTTTGGAGCGCAATGAGCCCGCGCGTAACGCTCTGCGTGACACCATCCTCGAGGGACGCGGAGATACGCTGGAAAGTGTTCTTGAGATTAATGACCCGGCCCAGCGAGCCCCGCACTGCCTGCAACATTTCAGGCGCTGCAACTCCGCCGGGCATCAGTTTTTCCCATCTCCTTAGTTCATTCTTCTGGCCGAGGATGTCCAAGAGGAGGACGAAATAGTAACAAACGTAAAGGCTGTCTGAATAGCTGTTGGCTGGCTGGGCGGGCGGTGCGTTAACGACGGGCATCTTGCATCTCCGAGTTTTATGTTGGCAACAATACCGTACAAATACCAAACATGTCAAGGCGGCATCGCAAGCGCGGGCACGCCAAGGGTGGCAGATCGGACGCCTGCGTTGCACAAGTCTTCCTCAGAAAGACGGCCAAGTGGTCGTGCTCGTGTCTTGAATTAGCCTTGCCTCGATTTGAGCACTGGGGCACCGCAGCGTTTGGGGGCCACAATTCTTGGGAAATGCTAAAACGTCTCGTGTACGTTAATACATATTTGCCCCCAAAGACGATCCGCCGAGCCTGTTTTTATCGGTCTCGCGAATCGGGTCATAATTCTTCATCACTTTCGGCGTGTTATGCCGATGACGTTTAATTCTATTATCGGCAGATCTCTTCGAAAATTTGACCGGCTAGTGTAGTGTCCCAGAGGAAGATTTACGATATGCACTTCACAGTTTTTTCAAATATTCTGGCCCAAGCGGGCTATCGACGCCGTGTGCTCCGCGAACCATGACGGCCAGCAACTGTAAACGTCCGTTAGGGACAGTACACTAGCGGGCAATTGTCAAACGTAAAACCGCCAAATTTATTCGCGAATTGCGCTATAAGGGCATGGACCAAGCTAACGGACAGTTCTACATTTGATATTTCCGGTGCATGAGCCGATCGCCGCCGCTCGGCACTAAAAGCATCGTCGGGAAGAATACGCAGCTTTGGTCGAGAAGCTGCGAATGCGAGCCATTGAGTTTTCAGGGTGGCGCCGCGATGGTACAACATAGGCGCGTTTGAGGTGCGTAGCCTGCGGCGCAATAGGTAAAAGCGAGAATGGTTTGGCAAACAAGACGATTACAGCGGTAAAGGGCTTTCTGGCCGGAGCAATGCACTGCGGCATTAAAGAATCGGGGAAGCCTGATTTGGCCCTGCTCGTGAGCAAAGTGCCTGCGGCGGCAGCCGGCGTATTTACAACCAACAAGGTGCAAGGTGCGCCGGTTATTGTCGGCCGCGAACATATAGCCGGCGGGCGTCTGCAGGGTTGCGTAATCAACAGCGGCTGCGCCAACGTATGCACCGGCCAACGCGGGCTGCGCGATGCGCGGGAAATGTGTGCACTCGCTGCGCAGAATTTAAAAACTGTGGGCGTGCGGCTGCCGCCGTCGCAGATGTTGCCAAGCAGCACCGGTGTAATCGGTCGCTTTCTCCCGATGGATAAGCTGCGCAGCGGCATTCCAGCTCTTGTAGCAAAGCTTGCCGACACGGCGGAGGCGGGCGAGGCATTTGCTCAGGGTATTTTAACCACCGATACGTGCGTCAAGACAGCGTATGCAACTCTCCATGCCGGCGGCGCCACAATCACCATCGCCGGTAACTGCAAAGGCTCCGGTATGATCGCGCCAAACATGGCCACAATGCTGGCGTATGTTGCGACCGACGCGGCCATTGCGCCGGCCCCTCTGCGGCGCATCGTCAAGGCCGTGGCAGATCAGACGTTTAATTGTGTGACGGTTGACCAGCACACCAGCACCAGCGATACATTTGTTTGCATGGCCAACGGTATGTCGGGCGGTCGTATACTAAGCGGGCGAGATCTCAATAAGTTTACCACCGGCCTTATGGAAGTATGCCTCTCGCTTGCTAAGCAGATTGCCCGCGATGGCGAAGGTGCAACCAAGCTGGTGCGTGTTTTTGTCTGCGGCGCCCGTACCACAAGTGATGCCAAGCGGGCCGCCCTGGCCATTGCCAACAGTCCGCTGGTGAAAACGGCGATTCACGGCGGCGATCCAAACTGGGGGCGATTTGTCAGCGCAGCCGGTTATAGCGGAGCCAGTATGAATGTCGCCAAGAGTGTCTGCAAAGTCGGCAAGATTACAGTGTTTCGGGCGGGGCGGCCGACTGATGTGGCGCTATCCAAGGTAGAGGCCGCCATGCGGCAGACTGAGGTGGATATAACGCTGGACCTTGGCACATCTGGTGCTGGCACAGCACAGGTTTTCACCTGCGATTTATCACGGGAGTACATTACGATAAACGCAGATTATCACACATAATGCCGCAGCGGACGCGTCATCATAAATGGGGCATGGTATTCGCAGGCGATGGCGTGTTAACTCAACCTGCGCACTGTGGCCCTTAAAACTGCGTTATTCTACCAATCAGGCCGAAAATTTCCGCTCCAAACCACCCTTGAGGAGCGCCAACCTATATCAGGACGGGACATGTTATACCCACTCCGGCTCTCGCGGCCTGCAGGCTGCGCTGCCGCAGCAACTCGGGGCGTTTGCCTTTCCGCCTCTCTGTTGCGACACTAGTTACACCGTCGGCGGTTATTTGGCAAGCCGACATCAGGAGCACACTACAACAATGATGAGCGAAAAAGCACGTAACACCATCGTCGGGTTGACCTTCGCCGCAGGTATCCTCCTTTTTATATTGGGAATTGCCTATTTAGGACGCCTGCCCGCCTTGGGCCCCGACGGTCCTTATACTGTTACCGTCAAGGCATCTAACGCCGATGGCCTCACTTATGGCGACCTTGTTGACATCAGCGGTGTGGTGGTTGGAACAGTGCAATCGGTTTCCCTTCGCAAAAACCTCGAAGGAGCCAATATCATCTTGTCAATTTACCGCTGGGTTAACATCCCGGATAACGCCAGCGCATCCATTGGCTCCAAAACCATTGGCACACCGTACATGTCGCTTGTGGTGCCAATCCCGGCCAAACAAACCTACCTGCCTAAGGATGGCACAGCCACGCTTACGGCAACCATCAAATCTGGTGGACTCATTCCGCAATCAGTCATTACTGATTTTGCCAAAATCAGCTCGCAATTTAACCGCCTTAGCCTCAAGCTCGACCTCGTTGCCACTGATTTGCATTCACTGCTTAAACCGGTAAACCTCACCACCGCCCAGGCAAACGGCAAAGAATCCAGCCAGGCAGATATGAACAACATCAGCGCCCTGATTCAACGGCTCAATGCCACCGTATCTTCAGTTAATGGCCTGCTCGAAGACAAGACCCTTCGCAGCCAGGTGCGAACTATTGTCGCCAACATCGCCACTTCTTCCGAAGAGCTTAAATCGGTGCTCACCAGCATTCACAATGCGGCCAATCGCGCTGACTCCGTCCTGAAAAGCGCCGGCACAACCGCCGCCGATATAGACGTTACCACCAAAGAACTTGAGGCTCGCGTGGTGGCCGTCAGCGTTAAGCTTACCACCCTGCTTGAGCATGTTGATGCCATCAGCATAAGCGTCCTTAAAGGACATGGCACCGTCGGCCGATTGGTCAAAGACCCCCGGCTGTATGATGCGCTGCTGGACGTAAGCCAAAAGCTCAAGAGCACGGTAGACGACCTTCACGCCCTGATTAAGCAGGTGCAGGCCAACGGCGTCCATGTGAACTTTTAATGTGCTTTCGGCGCAGGCAAGCCGCGTGCACTCGCACCTTGTAAAGCCCGGCGTACAGTCATTAAACAAATGGCGGACGAATGCTTCGCAAAGCCACGGTTCCACAGCACGGCCAAACCAGTCACGATGTTCTGCAGCAGCGGGCCCTCGCCTGGAAGCAGCGGCCCGTGCTGCGCCTGGTATATAGGCAATATTTTTCTCAGATGGCCGCCGAATTTGTCGTTCGCAGCGATCGGGGGCCAAATCGCCATGGACGGGTGGTGGAGATCGGCGGCGGTGCCGGCCACTTTAAGGAGTTTTATCCGGATGTTGTCGTCACCGACCTTGTGCCCAATGAGTTTATTGACCTGGCGGTAGACGCGTTGCGGCTCCCATTTGCCGATCAAAGCGTTGACAACCTGGTGCTCCAGGATGTAATCCACCACTTGCCTCTGCCGCTGCGATTTTTTGCCGAGGCGCAGCGTGTGCTTACGCCGGGCGGCCGGCTGGTAATGACCGAACCGTATATTTCCGCCGTTTCCGGCATATGCTATCGCACCTCTCATCCTGAACCGGTCAACATGCAATCAGCCATTTTTGCCGACGAGGCGGCTCAATCATCAGGCGCAGCGGCATCAGACCCAATCCCCATCATCGGCGAAGGCACCTTCGCCAGCAATCAGGCGGTGCCTACCTTGCTCTTCTTTAAGCACTGGGCAGAGTTTCAGAAGCGGTTTCCGCAATTTGTTTTGAAGCGACGACAAACGCACAGCATGATGCTCTACCCGCTCTCCGGTGGATTTTCCGGCCCGGTGCTGATGCCGCATTTCGCGGCTCATGCCGCGCAAAAATTTGAGCGACTCCTCGCTCCGCTGACGCGGTGGTTGGCCTTCAGAATGTTAATTGTGCTTGAAAAGAGCCCTGCCGTACCGCCATCTTGAAAGCGTGATGGTTATCATCATGATGCGGTCGCCGCTGAAATTATCGCGTGAGTCTACGCATCGGCAGGGGGGGCGCCCTGCGGCCCTGCCAGCACAATGGCGTTTTTCCCCATCGCCTTGGCCCGCATGAGTTCGCCATCGGCTACTTCCATTAGCTGCGGCAGGCTTTGCGCATCCCACGGAAACGTCGCCAAACCTCCGCTGATGCTTAATCGCCCGGCAATCGGGCCTCCATCCCTGTTCCAGGGATGTTCGGCCACCGCCTTGCGGAAGCGATGGGCAATAGCCAGCACACTGCGAGGATGCTCGCTGTCGGGCTGACGCGGGCGGTCGTTATCCCAAAAAATCACGGCAAACTCGTCACCGCCGATGCGGGCCACAAGGTCTTTGGGCCGCGTGCAATGCCGCAGCAGCCCAATGACTTCACGAATAATCGCATCACCCGCCGCATGGCCGAATTGATCGTTGTATTGCTTGAAATCATCAATATCAAATAGCAGCAATGTTACGCAGAAGCGGTCTTTGCGGGCCTTTTCCAGCAGTTGCGGCACCTTCTCCAGAAAATAGCGGCGGTTATACGAGCCGGATAGCTCATCGGTCTCGGCGAGCCGCCGCCAATGCGCCATGCGCAGTTCCATTGCCAGAAGCGACGCCAGCCATATGCCGGCCTGCTGCAACTGCTCGGCAACGCGCGAGCTTTTGGCTCCGCCCGCCAGCACCAGCTTGCCAAAGTATTTATCGCCCTGCATGAGCGGTACATGACCTTTGGTCAACGATATGGGGTCCGGCGCTTTTCCCTCGGCTACCTCAAAGCGCAGCTCACCCGGCCAGCGTAAGTTCGCCTGAAGTTCATGCAGAGCCGCGTCAATTAACTTCCCTTCGCCTTGTGCGATAAGGTCCGAAAGCTTCGCATGACTGCTTACCGGCAGCTTCAGCCCCATACCCGCCGCAAGCATTTCCGCCTCGGTATTTGATGCGGCAGATGCCCCGGCAAGTCCAGCAGGTTCGCTTGGCTGATTACCTGATTTGCCGCGGCCACGCGGCGCGGGGGTTATCGGCTTAAATTCAAAAATCTGGCCCTGCTTCTCATCAGATCTGCTCTTGGCAGACGCTTGCGGCACGCCAAACGGCAGTGATCGCCCAACGCTCGGCCGTCCGACGCCTTCATCTCCTGTATCTGCTTGTGACATGCAACACCTCTCTCTCGATCCAAACAGGCGGCCCCGCAGACGCGTCCTTCGGATCAAGCCGAGTCATCAATCTATATATGCAACGTCGTCAAACCACTATCGTTGCCATGACCCAGCTATATTCTACCCATGCGGCCACCATTGGCAACCGCCAGTAATTGCGTGTTCGCCCAAAGGCATTTATGCCCCGATTTTGACACACGTTAAATCAGGACACGTTGCAAAAAGGCGTTGCCTGTGCATAATTCTAGCTCAAAACAAGCGTAAAACCTAATAAAATCTCTAATTTTTATCCGTCCAATAATACCGCAGACTTCGCTCTTTACGCGGCAGCAATCTGCGCCGCCGCTCACCCGTCAATGCCTCTTTATGCCGATAACCATCAGAAGCTATCGCCGCCCCCGGCCGTTTCTAACCTTGGCCTCTGGCCATAGGGCATTCTCACATTCCGCCGATTCCGATACGATACCCGGTTATGAGCAGCGCCGTTAACTTTCTCGTCGTCGCCGGCAACACCTACGAACCTATGGACAAGGTGCGCCATTGGAGCAATATTTTTACTGGCAAAACCGGTCACGACATTGCCGCTGCCCTGCTACCGGTTGGCACTGTGACGCTCCTTACCAGTAACGAGCCTATGGCGAAATCGCTCCACGAGACCAACGGGGGCGAAAGACTCACAATCAAAACGTTTCGGTCTTACAACGACCTCGATTTGGCTCTGACCAGCCAAATGGCCTCAACCAACTATGCAGCGGTGTTTATGGTGGCAGCCGTAAGCGACTACAGCCCCGCAGGGGCCTACCGCATTATCTCGGCCGAGCCTGCTTCCGGGCAACCTGCCGGGAATGAAGTATGGGTGGTTGAACCCGTTCGTGGAGATAAAGTTGCCGGCTCGCTCGGACAGGTAGCTTTTCGCGGCCGGCAAACTCCAAAACTGGTAGATAAGTTCCGCCGCGAATGGCGTTTCCAGGGCGTACTGGTAAAGTTTAAGTTGGAGGCCGGTATTACGGAACAGCAGCTTGTGGCCATCGCCGAGCAAAGCCGCCGCCACAGCGGTGCCGACATTCTCGTCGCCAATCTGCTGGAGATGGTGCAAGGCCCCGCACCGGCCGCATACATCCTTGACGATTTAGGAGCCACCCGCGTTGATCGCAGCGAACTTGCCCAACGGCTCGTGCGGCAGGTTTTACTCCGGATTCAAGAACAACCACCTGCATTGCAGGCAGGGCACTAGTGTAGTGTCCCATAAGTAACTTGACATATGTAATTACTTGCTGTATATTGTTGGGTATGTCAAAGCGATCTGCACCAGCGTTGTCCGTGGATTCCCAGCAACAGGCTCGCCTTA
>JAJXZA010000198.1 GCA_021780285.1 Planctomycetota bacterium | reverse complement strand
AGAAAGGATGCCATAAAATTTATCAGTAGGGAGTATATTTTCCCCAACAATAATCTTAACATTGTCGCGAGATCCTTGGAGCGTCTGGCTATCAGGCGAAAAGAAATCTGCATTAAATGACTTTATTGCCTTTGACCATATTATCAGCGGCGAACATATTGCATGAAATAGCTCAGTGGGGCTCGCTTGGCTCGTCAAAATCCGGACGGGAGCATTACGCATATACTCCCGTGACTTGGGGGTGATATTTTGATCGCAAATGACCAATATCTGATCAAGCTGCGCGCCGTACGCACACCGAACCAATTCCAATATACGATTATGCTGTTCGTACTCGGGGCTTTCTAAGAAAACTATCGCAGTCCGTAAGCGCCAGGGCCCCCCGATGTATATGCGTATAAGAGCGTCTACAGGGAAATCAACGCCAGTCCAAAAGTTGTGTACGGTGAGCTGCGTGTCTATACGTGCATCGACGCCTATAAATTGCTTTCGTACATCTTGAAGTAATTTCAAATGTTCTTCCGGCAGGGATGTAGGGGGCGACACCGATGCAGTCATAGCAGCCTGAACGGTACCGTTAATATCTGCCGTAGCGTTTTCGATCCTCAGCAATATCCTCTCCGACAGGTGTTCGTCTGGCATAACGAACTGAATTGTTCTACCTACTGTATTTGTTTTAAAATGATGGATAGTATGTTCACCATGCTTATATGCTTTAACCGTTAAGTCTCCACGACCACAACTGCAGTGGATGTGAATACCTAGTGTAGTGTCCCAGAGGAAGATTTACGATATGCACTTCACAGTTTTTTCAAATATTCTGGCCCAAGCGGGCTATCGACGCCGTGTGCTCCGCGAACCATGACGGCCAGCAACTGTAAACGTCCGTTAGGGACAGTACACTAGCCGATTTATACGATATTGTTGATCTCCTCGTCTAAGGATAACTGCTTTAGCGAGATTATGTTCCAACAGCGCGCAAAATGGTTTTCCAGATTTACTCGCGGCGACTCGGATCATTTCAACCAGGTCAGGGTCGGCAACTGCCTGCTGAGCCAAAAACAATGGAGACCCATGATTGCGACCACAGCAGGTACATACAAACGTGCCGGAACTGACCAAATCATTTAAATCACCGTTTTCCGGAGATGGATCGAATTCAAACATTGCAATGTGCGGTTCGACCATGAACAGCAATCTATGACTTCGACTGGCCCAATCAGCCACCATTGCTTCCGACAGTGTTAACAACTCAATGCCCTCTCGCGTTGCGCGTTCTTCAACTTGTGCAGAAAATCCCATTCGAGAGATAACTACTACTTTATCCACTTTGATCCCGGACGTAGGGCTATACTTAGCAATTATGGACTCAAATTTTGTGATATCCATACGGCGGATTTCATCCTTCGCCTCAACTGCGATTTTCAAATTGTAAGGACCGACCATTGATTCAATGAGTACGTCAA
Source organism: Planctomycetota bacterium (assembly GCA_021780285.1). Lineage (GTDB taxonomy): Bacteria > Planctomycetota > Phycisphaerae > WQYP01 > WQYP01 > JABEVB01. Next base: position 7,455 of record JAJXZA010000198.1, on the reverse strand, counting down.
TTTCTCTGGGGTTATCATCGGTCAGGCCAGGAACCATTGCCGACTCGGTAACCTTTGCACCCTGAGGTGCTAGTGCCCGTTCAATCAACGTGATTAAATCTTGGAACTCGTTTGTTCGCTTTGGCATAGAGTTCTTCCTTGCCCACAACCACTGAGATCATCAGCAAATGCGATGGCCCTATGATAATTACTCATCACATTCACCTGCGGCGTTGAACGAACAACGATTGTATCACACTATTCGAAGAGGACACCAGAGCGCGATATGCAATTGCCCCGTCCTTCTATACGTTTGGTACACCACGCATCCGCATGTGCCGGCACGCCCTCTATGGGGCTATGCAAAATGTTGGCGAGCATTTCTACTGTTTCAACCACGGTTGTGCCGGAGCGATTGAAGTAGCGGTTGCCATCAGCCAGAAACACGCGACCGGCTCGCACCGCGTTTAGCTCTTGCCAATGCGGCAGCGATCGCAACCGGGGTAATTCGCTGCGGGTACGCGGCAGGTCGAAGCCGCACGGTGCAATGATCAGCACATCGGGGTTGGCCTGCACGACTGCGGCCCATTCAATCGCGGCCGAATGCTCCGCCTTTGCCCCCAGCAAGGGGCGGCCACCGGCGGCCTCAATGAGTTCCGGCCCCCAGTTGCCCATGGCAAAGATGGGTTCGGTCCACTCCAGCAGCACCACCGACGGCACCGCCCGCCCCGCAACAGCCGCCGTTACCGCACCAATGCGGCCCGCCATTTGCTTCACAAGCAGGTCTCCTTGCGCCGGCACCGCAAGTGCCTTGGCAATTTGGCGTACTCCGTCATAGATGCCCGCGAGGCTGCCGACTGAAAGTCCCAATACCTGCGCCGGCATGCGGCATCCGGCGCGATGTACATCGTCCGGCGTTACAGCACATACCTGGCAATGCGCCTGGGAAATAATAAGGTCCGGTTTGAGTTGCTCAATAAGCTCTGTGTAAATGTGATACAGCGGCTCGCCGGTTCGCAGCCGCCGCCGCACCTCGGCATCTATGGCGCCGCTGCTTACGGTGGTGTCAAAGGCCGGAATGCTGCACATCGGCAAAGCCGCTGCCTCAGGCGGGTTATCGCATTCATGCGATCGCCCCACCAGGCAATGCCCTTGCCCGAGGGCATAAATAATTTCCGTGCCGCTGGCCAGTAAAGAGATCACCCGCATGAAAGGCTTTCCTTCGTTATGACAGCTTACACGGGCGGCATCACGGCCGACTCGGCGGCTGCGGTTGCAACCTGCTGCCGCAAGAGCAAGTCCATATAATGCCGCCCGTCGCGCAAAACATACTGCCCCAAGGCGACATCCAGCGGTTGGCCGAATATCGGCCCGGCAAAGACAAAGGTATGGAACTCCCCATTTTCGCCGCAGGGGCATATTCCCGCAGGCAGCTCGGCCAGCAGAGCGGCGTTGTACTCACGACCGACAAAGTCTTTGCCCATTTTATCTTCCACGCAAGATAAATATGCCCTGAAACCGAGCGCTATAACCTCACGCGCAAAGGGCATGGGAGGTTGCCCCCAAACCGGAAATACCGCCTGCATTGCAACCTTTGCGAGATTACTTTGGCGCCATTGCCGCAGGTCCTCCAGGTACAAATCGCCGAACGCCACCGTGTTTATGCCGCGGGCTTTGTACGCTTCCATGGCGCTGCGCATGATGGCTTCGTAGGTGTCGTTGGTGCATGGCCTGCCGTTATTGGATGGCAGATAAATCTTCTGCAGCGGCAGGCCGATGGCAGCGGCCTGGGCATCGAGCAGCGCCTCGCGCACGCCGTGGTGACTTATGCGGCGGTATTCTTCTGAAACGCTTGTGAGCAGTTCCACCACCTGATAGCGGTTGTCATGGCGCAGAGCGTGCAGGGCCATGGCGCTGTCTTTGCCGCCGCTCCACGATAACACCGCTTTAATTTTACCCATGCGTTTAACCTGAAAAAGTTTAACAACCAAACGCACCACCAGCCAAGGGCGATGCGAAGTTGCACCGCCCGCACTTTAACGCACCGGGCACATTCGGCCAACGCCGCGGCAAACATTTAGAACCGTGCACCGCCGCACCGGCCAATATCAGTTCGCCATCTCGCTTTGCCATGCAACTACCGTTAAACTCAGTGGATGTTTATGTTCTGCCCGCAATGTCTGGCTCTGCGCGATGCCACGCCGGGCGATTGCTGCCCGCGCTGCAAACGGGCACTGTGCCGCATGCAGGACGAAAACGGAGCGATGTCGCGCGATTACCTTTTGGCACGCAAAGCCTGCTGCGGCAGCGGCTGCCGCAACTGCCCGTATGATCCAACCCGCAGCGACACGCGCAACAGTTCGCAATAAACCCGAGCGCCATAGGCCCCATCGCTATGATTTTACGGCAGCAAGCCAGGAGCCTGTCCGAGTAATGGCCGGGATTGCGATGGGTTTGAAATGCCCCGTATGCGCGGCGGAGGATCGAGCCGACTCTGAATAACGAGTCTGCGAGATCCGACAACAAAGCACACGGGGCATTTCAGCCCCACCCCGCAGGGCGGCGGGCGGCAAGTTTGTGCGGGGCGTCATATTGTACTTGGGCGAGCAGGTCATTCCTTTAGCCCACAATATTCATGCCGTGCCCATAACTGCGTTGTGGGCAAATTCGTGATAAATCGCTTTGGGCCGCAGCACGGTTACCACCGGCAAGCCGGCGGCTCAGTGAGGGGCCTCCATCACGGGTGTGGGCTGCAATCATTGGATTGCGAACGCCGCCCGGCAAATAGCCACGTGCGTCTGCTTTGCTGGAACACTTCTGGAACACTTTTTGTTTGACACGCCCATCGGCAAACCGATATGCTCCCCGTTATGTTTGCGATGGCTCGATATTGCATGGTGCTGCTGTTGGCTATTTCCATGGCGGGCGGCACAGCTCGCTGCGAATGCTCTGCTGCGGAAGTTCATGCGAACTATCCGGGCGATGCCTGCTGCAGTCGCTGCACCACCGGCACAGGGCCAGCGTCATGCCCCTGCTGCCAACACCACCGTAATCATCCCATTCAATCCATGCCGGGCTGCCATACCAATGGTCATAATTCACGCGACTATTGCCTGCATCACGCCCATCGCGTCAAGACTGACGCAGCCGCAACCACCGTTCTCCCCGGCCCGTTTGCTGCGATCAACCACTTGATCGCACCTCTATACCGCAGTGGGCTTTCACCGCTGAAGCCTCGCTTTGCATGCCCTGTGTCCATCGGTTTGGCTAGACACGATTGCTCGCTGCTGCGCCAGCACTGCGCGCTGATCATTTAATATCATTTTCTTATCGTTTGCTAAAATGCGCTAAGCGGTCAGCACTTTTTGCCGCCAGCATGATTAACGCAATGTCATTGCGTATCTATTGCCCCAGGAGATTTATGAAAATACGTGCATCACTTTTACTCGCATTGCCTGCGCTGTGTGCCGGTTGCGCACAGCACCGCCCCATGGCGGCAGACCCAGCCGCGGCATTGACCAATCCGGCCAATCCAAGTGCGCCCGCCGGGCCGCCCATTAACACCGGCTCAATGCTGAGCGTAACCCAGGGCGCCCGCGAAATTGCGCCGCCGCCGCTGCAGCTTGGCGAGCATATTCCCGGCTCCAGTGCGGCCAATCGCGCCGGGGCTACTCCCGCACCGGCCATGAACACCAACACCATGAATATGCCCGGCATGAATATGAAAAGTAATGGAGGCCATCCATGATTTATCCAAAACTTTTACGCAGCCGACCGCCCGAGCAGACTCATTCAGATAAGCCGGCGATGATTCGCCGCATTGTTGCGGTTTCGGCGCTTTTAACAGGCATCGCCGGCTGTGCCACGGTGCATCCGCAGGCGGGATTCAATCATGTAGGCTCACTGGTGAAGTCTCGCCTGGGCGAAACAGTCATATGGAATAATGGTTCCAAGGCTGCCGGGCAAATTACCCAACGCACCCGCGCGCTGCTCAAGGAGCCTTTAACAGTAGACGCCGCAGTTGAAATCGCGTTGCTCAACAACCAGTCGCTGCAGGCCGATTACGAAAAGCTCGGCGTATCAGAGGCGGACCTCGTGTCGGCCGGGCTGCTTAGCAACCCAGTGCTGTCGTTTCAGATGCGATTTCCGGCCAGGCCGTATCACGCGGTTAATGCCAGCATAGATCAGACGTTCCTTGATTTGCTGCTGCTGCCGGCGCGCAAACACATGGCGCAGGCTAATTTTCGCTCTGCGCAAGCTGCCGTCACGAATGACGTTTTGACGCTCGCAGCTAAAGTTCGCCGTCAATACTACCGCTACCAGGCGGCTCTCGAACTCGCGGCAATGCAGCAGCACATTGTTCAGGTAGCCGCCGCCGGCGCCGATGCGGCAAGGCATTTGCGCCAGGCGGGCAACACATCCGAACTCGCCTACGACCTGCCGCTGGATTTTTACGAAACCAGCAAACTCAAAGCCGCCGCCGCGCATGCCGCCGCACTTGAATCGCATGAAAAGCTCGGCTCGCTCATGGGACTTTGGGGCCAATCGCTTGATTATCGCATACCAGCCACGCTGCCGCCGATGCCCCTCGGCGATTTAACGCAGGCCGATATAGAATCGCTGGCCGTTAAAAACAGCCTCGCTCTGGCCGCTCAAAGGCAGAAAATGCTGGCGCTAAAGCAGCAACTCAACATGGCCCATGTCGGCTGGCTGTTTCCGGGTGCGTCATTCGGGCTGGCGTATGTGCGCGACCCTGACGTTAAGAGTACGCTCGGACCGGAGTTTTCTATTCCGCTGCCCATTTTCAATCAAGGGCAACCGGCCGTGGCTCGTGCCGCCGCCGAATACATGGCCGCAGCCCATCGCTACAAGGCCATGGCAGTGAACCTGCGGGCCATGGTGCGTGAAGATTGGATTCGCCTCACAGCCGCCCGCCAACAGGCGAACTTTTACGCCAAAGTTCTGCTGCCTCTGCGACACCGCATCGTCACAGAACAGCGAAGCGCCTTTTACGGCATGTATGTGAGCGTCTTTACCTGGCTGGCGGCGCGACATGCCGAGATTCGTGCCCAAGAGCACTACGTTCAATCACTGCGGCAGTACTGGGTGGCCCGCCAACGGTTGCGCGAAGACCTCGGCGGCAGATTGCCGGCCATCGGCCCGGCATCTTCACGGCCGCACACCGCGTCAATGGTGAAGGGCAAATAATTGCGATTACAGCTTTAAAAGGAGTTTTATTATGATTACCCGCAGAAATTGGCTCATTTCCAGCAGTTTGCTGGCCGCCGGAGGAGCCATCGCCTCGCCTTCAACCGAGCTTTTGGCAGCCGCTCCTCCGGAGCCACACCCTGTAACCGCCGATGCAGCTAAACGCCGGGCACTCTACGCCAAGCCACTTCCGCCCGGCCTGCCCGGCAAAGACTACATGCCTGTGGAGGCCCCCAACACCGGCACGCTCCCGTTCACCATTGTGGATGGCGTAAAAGTGTTTCACATGGTGGCCATGGAGGTATGGAATGAGTTCTGCCCGGGCGTCAAAGCGCTTTGCTGGGGCTACAACGGTATGTTGCACCCGGTGATCGAAGCGGTTGAAGGCGAGCGCGTGCGTATTTATGTCACCAACCGCATCGCCGCACCGACCACCGTGCATTGGCACGGCCTTTATGTGCCCAGCGGTATGGATGGCGTCGGCGGCCTTACCCAGAAACCCATTCCACCGGGCGAAACCTATAAATATGAGTTTACGCTGGTGGAGTCCGGCACCAAAATGTATCACTCCCACCATGATGAAATGACCCAGATTGCTCTTGGCATGACCGGCCTGTTTGTGATTCATCCGCGCTCCGGCGGCCGCAAGGTAGACCGCGATTTCGCCATTATGCTCCATGAATGGCGGCTTGACCCCGGCGCTTACCGCCCTAACCCGCTCGAAATGACCGACTTTAACCTCTTCACCATGAATGCCAAGAGCTTTCCATCAACACATCCGCTGGTGGTTAAAACCAACCAAAAGGTGCGCATTCGACTGGGCAACCTTGGGCCTATGGACCATCATCCGATTCATCTGCATAACTATTCCTTCAACGTTGTCGCCTCCGACGGCGGCGAATATCCGGCGTCGGCGGTGCAGCCGGCAACGACCGTGCTCGTGCCGGTGGGAGCCACAAGAACCGTAGAGTTTATCGCCGGCAACCCCGGTGATTGGGCCATGCACTGCCACATGACGCACCACACCATGAACCAAATGGGCCACAACGTACCGAACATGATTGGTGTGCAATCCGGCGACATGGGCAACAAAATCCGCAGCGTGCTGCCGGGCTACATGACCATGGGAACCACCGGTATGGCCGGCGGCATGGATATGGGCACCATACCCAACACCGCCGGCATGGCACTGCCACGCGGCCCCTATGGCGATATCACCATGGGCGGCATGTTTACCATACTGAAAGTGCGCGATCAATTAAAATCGTACGCGGACCCCGGCTGGTACCAGCCGCCGGCAGGCACGCTCGCTTTGCCCGCCGCACAGGAAGACCTCAAACGCGACGGTATAAACCCCCAGAATATTCCCGCTCCCGTTCCGGGGCCTGCCAGTCCCGCCATCGCAATGAGTTAAGTCTTTGTATTTTTTGATTTTAAGGAGTTACATATGTTTCGTTCAATTTCGCCGGCGGCAGTATGCATAAGCCTTGCCATCGCCATGGCGATGGCTTTCCATCTGCGAGCCGCGCCGGTCGCAGACGGTGCTTTACCAACTAAACCGCACCTGGTCAGCTATCAAGCCGCGAAAAAGCTTATCAAGCTTAGCGAGCGTACCGGCATGGTCATGGGTCATATGGTTATGTATTCGGGCAAAGAGGTTCACGTTGTTGTTGTGGCCAACCAACCCGGCCTTAAAGATATGACATTTGCCGTCCACGGCCTTGTGAATCCGGAGCTTGATGTGCCCGCGGGTGCCAAGGTCAGCCTTACGCTGATCAACATGGATTTTGGCGGCGGCATGGCGCATGGTGTTGTCATTGGTAAGCTTGCCCCTCCCTATGGTGTGAGCATCCCGTCGCCATTGCCGGGGCAAATCGCCCAGATACCACTGCTGGCTCCGCGCAGCAAACAAACACGTTCGCAGGCCAAGTATTATGTGGACACCGTTAAATTCACCGCCAAAAAGCCGGGCACTTATTATTACCTGTGCCAAATGCCCACCCACGCAAAGACGTTTAAAATGTATGGCAAATTTGTGATAACGCCGGGGCATTAAGCAACGTAAGCAGTCTTGCACGATGCCTCGCCTTGCGTGCCTCGATAGCTATGTATACCGCTCGCGGTCAGAATTGAAGTATTTCTCGTAACCGTTCACGGGCCAAAGTGGCGAAATTAGGCAATAAATGAAGGTTCCTGACCGTATGCGACCGATTTGGGCGCATTTTTTACTCGGATGGCCGGCAACATCCGATTATTTACCTTTATTTC
>JAJXZA010000148.1 GCA_021780285.1 Planctomycetota bacterium | reverse complement strand
TGTCATAACAGATACCAAGCAATGGCGCAAGCGCCACAAAAGCGAATATGCTGGTGCTGGCATGATGCAATATGTGTCTATATGATTTCGCCCTGCCTCCAGTCCCGGTCTTTATGCCCATGGCGTTGATTTAAAGTGAAGGCAGCTTTCGCTCAACCACTATGCAAGCCTTCGATTGAAAGGTATCTGTGCACAAGTCCGGCGAGGCAAACTTATTCCACCGTGACGCTCTTGGCAAGGTTGCGCGGCTTATCCACATTGCAGTTGCGAAGCACCGCCGCATGGTACGCCAGCAGTTGCAGCGGCAGTACTGTCAGCAGTGGCTGCAGCGGCTCGATGGTTTCGGGCACGGTAAACACATGATCGGCAACGCCATGAATGTATTCATCACCTTCGCTGGCTACGGCTATAATCTTGCCGCCACGGGCTTTAACTTCCTGAATATTGCCCAGCAGTTTTTCGTACTGGCTGCCGCGGGTTGCCACAAACACCGCCGGCATGCCGGGGTTGATCAGGGCAATAGGGCCGTGTTTCATTTCAGCGGCGGGCAGGCCCTCGGCATGAATGTAACTGATTTCTTTGAGCTTAAGCGCCCCTTCCAGCGCAACGGGGTAATTGTAGCCGCGGCCCAAAAACAGCCAGTTTTCGCGGTGTATGTACTGGGCCGTTACATCACGGATAGCGCTGCTTTGTTCCAGCACCTTGCGCATCTGATCGGGTATTTTAATAATAGCCTGCAAGAACTCATTGAGCACAGTTTGACTCATGTACTTGCGCCGGGCGATGCTAAGCGCCAGCAGCGACTCAACTACAATTTGGCCGCAAAAGGCTTTGGTGCTCGCCACGCCGATTTCAGGCCCCACATGCAGGTAAATGCCGGCATCGGTTTCACGGGCAATCGTGCTGCCCACCACATTCACAATACCCAAACTCAATGCGCCACGGTCTTTGGCCTCGCGCAGGGCCGCAAGCGTATCGGCGGTTTCGCCGGATTGACTTATCGCCACCACCATGGTGCCCTCTTCAATAATGGGGTTGCGATAGCGGAACTCACTGGCGTACTCCACCTCGGTGGGTATTTTCGCCAGGTCTTCAAACAAAAACTCGCCGACCAGGCCGGCATGCCACGCCGTGCCGCACGCGGTAATAATAATCCGCCGTGCCCTCACCACATCGCGGCTGTACGCGCCGATGCCGCCGAGTATGACGCGGCCTTCATGCAAATCCACCCGGCCGCGCAGACAGTTGGCAATAGCCTCGGGTTGTTCAAAAATTTCTTTGAGCATGAAGTGTTCGTAGCCGCCAAGTTCAATTTGCTGCAGCGAAAACTCAACTTCATTGATGGCTTTGGTCACGGGAATGTCGTCCGTGGTCATGGTTTTAAAGCCACCGGGTCGAATCACGGCCATTTCATTATCATTTAAATAAACCACCTGCGTGGTGTGTTCTACAATGGCGGCGGCATCGGAAGCGACAATATACTCGTCCTTGCCGACGCCGATAATCAGCGGCGATCCACGGCGCGCCACCACCAGCGTATCAGGCTCACTAACGGCCATCGCGGCAAGGCCATACGTTCCGCGAACTTCGCGCAGGGCAAGCTGCACGGCTTTGGCCAGATCGCCCTGGTAGAAATGGCCGATCAATACGGCCAATACTTCCGTATCGGTTTCGCTGGTAAAGTGATGCCCTTTTTCAGTGAGAAACTGCTTGAGCGACGCAAAATTTTCAATAATGCCGTTGTGCACCAGGGCCACACGGTGCTGGTCGTCCATGTGCGGGTGGGCATTGCATTCGGTAGGTGGGCCGTGTGTGGCCCAGCGGGTGTGGGCCATACCGATGTTGCCCACAAGGGCTTTGTCGCCGTGCATTTTTTCATCAATGGCGGCTTCCAGCACGCTGATGCGTCCGGCAGCTCGTTTGACAAAAAAGCCCGCCTTGGTGCCTACGCATACGCCCGCCGAGTCATACCCCCGGTATTCCAAACGCTTTAAGCCCTCCAAGAGTAGAGGGCAAATATCTTTGTTACCGACATACGCTACAATTCCACACATCTGCTGTCACCTTGCAAAGCCCGTACAATACCCAACAAAATATCGGGCGTTTCAGCACTCTACTATACCAAAAGTTACCGGGCTAACTGCCAAGATCGCCAAAAGTTATTTGGGGTCTGCCAATTTTTCTGGCGTGACGCGATATTTCATCGTCATAACCCATGTTTTTGTAGTGCAAATGCCGTTTGGTATGATTCGGCATGGCCCGACGCCCGATTTATTGGAAGACCCGTTATTTGCATGTGCGAAAATAATCGCGGGTAAAAGCCGTCCTATAACCGTGTACTTGCGCTGCTTGGGCCTCCGAAATCGCCTGCACCCTTTAGCCCTCGCCAAGTCCTGTTATCCGATGTGATTATGCTCTGCAGAAGCCTTGTCTTGCGACGCTGCAGCCTTTTGTCGCAGCGAGCGCTTTCGCAATAAGAAAATGACAAGCCCCACCACTGCCGCGGCAATTGCTGCCAGGTAAATATAGTGTTTGACCTCGGCCAGGCGGGCAAAAACGGCATTGATGCTGTGGGCGAAGTGGTAACCTATAAAAATAAACGCCGGCACACTTATAAGCCCGGCCAGGCCATCCACCGCCACAAATTGCAGATACGGCATTTTTGATATGCCGCACAAAGCAAACACCAATGCCCGCACGCCCGGCACAAATCGGCCGATAAAAAGCGTCAAATTGCCATGTCGCGCAAAGTATTTTTCAACCTTGTCACGGCGCTTCGAGTGCAGCACCTTGCGCACGTGGCCGGCTATAAAATTTTTACTGTCTATGCCGTTCCGGCCTACACAATACAAAATAGTATCGCCGCACAGCATACCGATCATACCTGCCAAAAACATGATCCAGGCGCTGGGTACCGCGGCATACGCGGCATGATGCTGCGCCGCCGCGTTGGCCGGTGCCAGAGGGCTTTCCACCGGGTTGCACAAATAGCCCGAAAATATGAGCGGAACATCCTCTGGAATAGGCATGCCCAGTCCGCCGGCAACCAAAATAAGTCCCAGCGCATAGTAGGTAAAGTGCAGCAGCAAATAGCGCAAAACCGATGTCAGCATAACCGGAGCAATCTCCAAACCAATGGTGGATACTAGCCGCAGTCGCCCGCTTTATCCACAGGCAATGCGCTAAGATCGCCTGCCTTTATGGCGGGGCTGACATTGTGGACAAAACACCGTTGCCCGCGCACAAACGCGAATGCCTTTGAGCTCGCTGCCGCAGCGCCGGCATGGCTGGCCCGCGCGGCCATACACCTGAAGCATTTGTGCAAATCGCCCGGGTTGCCGCTGCACGTTGTGGTAGTCGCGCAGCGTGGTGCCGCCCATGGTGATGGATCGCCGCAGCAATTTTTTAACGGCGGCCGCCAACACAATCAGTTGCGCCGGCGCAATGCGACACACCGGCGTAAGCGGATGAATGCCCGCCTGCCAGAGGGCTTCATCAACATAAATGTTGCCAAGGCCGGCAACTTCCCGCTGTGAAAGCAGCCGCATCTTTACCGAGCTTTTGAAGCTTCGCCACGCCGCCAGGTCGGCGGTTTTGAGGTATAGAGCGTCTACACCCACTTTGCCGGTTATTTCCGCCGCAACACCCTGCGCAAACGACGCATACAACGCAATGCCGCCAAAACGCCGCGGATCGCTCATTCGCAACTCTCTTCCCGACTGCAACTGCATCACAAAATGCGTGTGCGGGCTAAGCGGCTCACCGTAATTGGCGGCATAAATGCGCCCGCTCATGCCCAGGTGAAAGCGCACCGTCACACCCGCCGAAAACTCACAGAACAGTCGCTTGCCGTGCCGATGCGTTTTAACGCAGCATGTGCCCACAATTTGCCGGGTATCTGCGCCCGCCGGCTCAAGATAGTCGCTCCGCAGCACTCGCACGGCCACGACCTTTTGCCCAAGTAAAATGGGTTCTATGCCGCGCCTTACCTGTTCAACTTCTGGCAGTTCGGGCATGAGGCAAACCTTAGCGCCGCCGTAGGGTGGGTTATTCTTTGGCAGGTGCGGGAGCGCCCAGCGCCTTTTCGATGGCGCTTACCAGGCGGTCCATGCGGAAGGGCTTGTTGAGGTACTCCTCCACGCCGAGCGATTCGGCATACGTCTTATGCCGGGTGCCCAGGTTGCCGGTAATCATAATGACGTGGGGCTTGCCGCCGCGCGGTTTCTTGGCTTTTACCCGGTCCATCACCAAAAAGCCGCTGCGCTTGGGCAGCATCATATCCAGAATGATAACGTCGGGGTTGTCGCGTTCGGCGATTTCGACGGCCGTATTGCCATCACTGGCCGAAAGCACTTTGGCTCCCGTGGTGGAAAGAGCCGTGGTAATGGTCGTAAGCACATCCGGATCGTCATCCACCACAAGAATGACCTTGTCTTTGTATAGTTCAATCATGGGCATTTCCTAAAAAATCTGCCAAACCACCCCGACACATCGAAGCCTTTGACACCATAGTAGCAACACCAGAACAATAATGCACACCCCGTTAGCACGCAAGGGCTGCTGCGGTGTCGCGGTATCGCTCGTTTTTTAGCTTGACCCTTTGGCTCATGCGCTCGTAGTATACCCCTTCAAGCTGGGAGGCGGCCCGGCCTGCGGCAACGCCGCATGGATGTTTGCAGTGGTCGGCCTGAATTGCCGGCTACCATGCTTCGAAAAGTTTTACCGCCTGCAGGGGATATTCTGCTACAATAAGAGGAAGTATGGCTCGCAAGCAAAAAGAACTCACAGAAATTCTTCTTGAAATGGGCGTGCTCAAGGCACCCGCTGCCGCCGCCGCCGTTGACGAAGCCAAAACCTCGCTTATGCCGGTGGACCAGGTGCTGCTGGCCCGCAAAATGGCCACCGAAGAAGAGGTGACCAAGGCGCTGGCCATTCAGTACGACATGGAATATGTAGATCTCGACAGAAATATGCTTGGCGCCAGCGACTTTAAGCTCCTGCCTGAAGACCTTATCCGCCGCCATCAGGTGCTGCCGTGGGGCGAAGACAAAGGCAAGCTTCGCGTGGTAGTCGGCGACCCGAATGACCTTGAAACACTTGAAGCTCTGCGGTTTCGGCTCAACAAACCCATTGAAACCTGCCTGGCCTGTAAAACCCAGATCAAGCGGCACATAGAACGACTCTTTGCCGAAGAGCAGAAATCAATTGATGAAATGGTCCGCAAAATGAGCGTGGACCGCGGGGCCTCCATTGACGTCAAACCCGGCCAGAAGGAAGACGACGATGCTCCGATCATTCGACTGGTCGCCGCGATTATTTCTGAGGCGGTTAAGAGCCGTGCCAGCGATATTCATATTGAACCCATGAAAGACCGCGTGCGCGTTCGCTATCGTATAGATGGCGTATGCGTGCAGCGCGATAACCTGCGCAAGCAAATGCAGGCTCCGGTAACCGCACGCCTTAAAATCATGGGCGGCATGGACATCGCCGAACGCCGCCTGCCGCAGGACGGACGCATCAAAATGGATGTTGACGGCACTGATATTGACTTCCGCGTCAGCACACTTCCGGCCTACCATGGCGAATCCATGGTGCTGCGTATTTTGCGGCCCGACAATGTCAAGATCGGTATTCAGCGCATGGGCTTTGAAGACGACGACTACCAGCGCTTCAAAAAAGTTATCAGCCGGCCCAACGGCATTTTTCTTGTGACGGGGCCGACGGGTTCGGGCAAAACCACAACGCTCTACGGCGCGCTGTCGGAGCTTAATACGCCGGATCGCAAAATCATCACCGCAGAAGATCCCGTCGAATACAACTTTCCCGGCATCAACCAGTGCCAGGTACGCGATACCATCGGCCTTACATTTGCCAAGATACTCAGGTCCATGCTGCGCCAGGCGCCCAACATCATTCTTGTCGGTGAAATCCGCGATCTGGAGGTGGCCGACGTGGCCATTCAGGCCGCGCTGACCGGGCACCTCGTGTTCAGCACGCTGCACACCAACGATGCTCCATCCGCCATCACCCGCCTTGTTGATATGGGCGTTAAGCCCTTTTTGGTTGCGTCGTCCATTCAGGCGGTGCTGGCCCAGCGATTAATTCGTACACTCTGCGCCCAATGTAAACAGCCCGATACCGAGCCGGACAAACGCATGCTCGCTCTCTTGGGGCTTACAGACAAAGAACTGGCCGGCAAAACCATCTATCGCCCGGTAGGCTGCCCGGCCTGCAACAACACCGGCTATCGCGGCCGACTGGGCATTTTCGAAATGATGATGATGACCACCGAGGTGCGCGAACTCGCCTTTAAGCGGGCGCCCTCCAACGCCATTCGCAAAGCGGCCCGTGCCAACGGCATGAAAAGTCTGCTGGATGATGGCAAAATTAAAGTGCTCAACGGCGTGACCACGGCCCGTGAGGTGGCCCGCGTCACCCAGGTTGAGGGCGTGCTGGCTGAGGCCTCCTGACGCCCGACCTGCAACCTCGGTGACCGTGGCGCAGATGTTTTACTGTGAGGATTTTAAATGTCTACTTTACATATTGACCGCCTGCTCGAAACAACCATCAAAAAGGGCGCCTCCGACCTGCATCTGCATGTGGGCCGCCCCCCGGTGCTGCGGTTGCATGGCCACCTTCGCGACCTCGCCACCAAAATTCTCGAGCCTGAAGACACCATGGCCCTCATGAAGGCCATCACGCCCGAACGCAACCAGCAGGAAATACAGGAGTCGGGCAGCACCGATTTTGGCTTCGCGTTCAGCACCGCCGATGGCGCCACCAAAGCTCGCTTTCGTGTGGCGGTGTTTCGGCAAAAATCGTTTGTTTCAATCGTGCTGCGTAAAATTCCGTACAAAATCCTCACCTTTGAAGAAATCGGCCTGCCGCCGATTTGTGCCGAGCTTTGCCGCCGGCCTCGTGGTATGTTTCTGGTCACGGGGCCGACCGGCTCGGGCAAAACCACGTCGCTGGCAACCATGATCAACTACATCAACGAAAATTACGATCGCCACATCATCACCGTCGAAGACCCCGTCGAGTATTACCACAATCATAAAAAGAGCATGATCAGCCAGCGTGAAGTCGGCGTCGGTAACGATGTGCCCACCTTTGCCGAAGCCCTGCGCCGGGCATTGCGGCAAGACCCAGATGTCATCCTCGTCGGTGAAATGCGCGACCTCGAAACCATCAGTGCCGCCATTCGCGCCGCCGAAACCGGCCACCTTGTGTTCGGCACCCTGCATACCACCGGTTGCGCCGGAACCATCAACCGCGTCATTGACGCATTTCCCGTGGATCAGCAGGAACAGATTCGCGTACAGCTATCCACCACACTCCTCGCCGTGCTCTCGCAGGCACTGATGCCCCGACAGGATATTGAAGGTGTATGCGCTGCGTATGAGTTCCTGGTTATCACGCCCGCCATCGCCAACCTCATCCGCGAAAATAAAACCTTTCGTATTGACGCCTTCATTCAAACGGGTAAAAAGTTCGGCATGCAGCTCCTTGATGACCATTTGCTCGAACACTTTAAAGCCGGCCGCGTCAGTGCTGAAGACTGCATAGACAAAGCCCGCAACCCCGCCGACCTCGCCGAGCGCATGGGCAAAAAGATGAACCGCCCCGATACCGAAAAGGAAGGCCCCAAGCTGGGGCCGTAAAGTTGCGGCTGGTATAGCCGTAAATCTGAAATGTGAGATGTGCAATTTGAAATTTGAGGTTTGGTGCAGGAGTTCTGAGCTTTAACATGGAAGGTTCGAGAATTGCAGTGCGGCACGTACAAATGCCAGGCACAACCACCAGCCCTGCAGCCTCCTCGCTAATCGGTTGCGTTATGATCGCCGCAGGTAGTGCCGGGCAACCAGCAAGGCGATGGAGCGGTTGGCTGTAATTTACCGCTCTACGCCGTAAAATAAGGGCAGTCTATCAGCTTGATCCCTAACGCAAGCTGCACAACGTGGAGACCATATGGCAGATCAAATTCAAACTCCCAAGCCCGCATCGGGTTCCACCGGTAGTGCTGCCGCTGGTCATGCATCGGTATCCGGTGCAGGCGGTTCGGGAAAGACCGCCGCAGGTGGTGCAGCGGGCAATGCGCCAAAACCGCCCGGCGGCCCCAATCGCATGCCTCCCGTAGATCAACTGCGCGACCGTCCGCTCGGGCGCGTGCTCATTAAAATGGGTCGCCTCACCCGCGAACAGGTACATCAGGCGCTGGCTGTGCAGAACGAGCAGCGCGCCAAAAAGTTCAATACCCCCATTGGGCAGGTATTGGTTGAAATGGGCCTGATTACCCAGAGAGACCTTAATATTGCCCTGGCCGCCCAGCGTGGTTATGAGATCGTTGATCTTGGCAACCGCGATGTACCGGCGGATGTTATTAAGCTTATTCCGCCGCAGATGGCCAGCGTTTATCGCGTGGTGCCCCTGGCCTACAACGCTGCCACCAACAACATCACCATCGCACTTGACTCGCCCGACAATTTCCGTGTGGTAGACGACCTTAAAACCTTGATGGGCTACAAGGTTACGGCCTGCATTGCCGATGCCGACTCGCTGGCCAAAATGCTCCACCGCTACTACGAAACCAAACAGGAATCGCTGGCCGACATGATGGCCGAAATTGGCGGCGATGAGACCTTGGCCGCCCTGCAGAATCGCGGCGACTCCATAGACCTCGAAACCCTCAAAGACCTTGCCGAATCCAACCCGGTAAAACGACTTCTTAACATGGTACTCATGCAGGCCATTAAAGAACGGGCATCCGACGTACACTTCGAGCCGTTCGAAGACGAGTTTAAGATGCGCTACCGTATTGATGGCGTACTTTACGAGATGGTGCCTCCGCCCAAATATATCGCAATGGCGATAACAAGTCGCATAAAAGTGATGGCAAATTTGGACATTGCCGAGCGACGTCTGCCGCAGGATGGCCGCATACCCTTGATGGTGGGGGGGCAGCCGGTAGACTTACGCGTCGCGGTACTTCCCACAATTTTCGGCGAAAGTTGCGTATTGCGTATTTTAGACCGGGCGAACGTTTCA
>JAJXZA010000313.1 GCA_021780285.1 Planctomycetota bacterium | reverse complement strand
GAAAAGTCCGAGCAAGATCGCCAAAAAACACATACTTGCGCCGAAAACCACCCGATACCGCCCACAGCGGCACCGTCTGGCTTGCCGGGCATGATATTGGAAACTCTACATATGATTTTGCCCTGGGGGAATCATCTATTGCAGGTTCCTTGTTGCCTTGGCCTGCTTGGCCTATGATGTTTATGGAAAAATAGTGAGTTAGGAACTTCATGACAGATTCGGCACACCTTCAACTACCGGCGGCTTTTGCGACTTTAGGCTTGGAACAGGCATTGCTGCTTGCCCTGGCGGAAATACATTTTACCGAGCCATCCGAAATTCAACAGAAACTTATTCCGATTGCGCTCACCGGAGCTGACTGCCTCGGTCAGGCCCGCACCGGCACCGGCAAAACCGCGGCCTTCGGCCTGCCCATTATGCAGCGGCTCGACGTACATCAACCCTTTCAGGCAATCGTCGTCGTTCCCACCCGTGAATTGGCTGTGCAGGTTGAAGCGGAACTTATTCGCTTTGCCAAACACAAGCCCATTCGGCTGCAGGTGATATACGGCGGTCAAAAGGTCAGCCACGACATCAAACTGCTGGAGCGTCATCCCCATGTGGTGGTAGGCACGCCGGGCAGAATTATTGATCTTTATGAACGCGGCGTATTGCCGCTGGATCGCATGCGATTTGTGGTTTGTGACGAAGTAGACCGCATGTTTGACATCGGCTTTCGTGATGATGTCCGCAAAATCCTGGGGGCCTGCTCAGGCCCGCATCAGACCATTTTCGTCTCGGCCACCATCAACGATGAAATTGAGCGGCTCGTTGCCAAGCACATGACCAATCCGCAGCGAATTTTCACGGCCAAGGCCGAAGACACGCTCACCAACCCCGAGGCAACGCAATATATGGTGGGCGTGCAACCGTGGGACAAACTCCGGGCGCTGCAAATGCTTATTCGCCATGAAAACCCAAAGTTGGCTATCATCTTCTGCCGTACCAAGCGCAGCGTAGACAAAGTGGCGCACTCACTTAAACTTCGCGGCGTCAATGCTTCGCCGATTCACGGCGATTTATTGCAGAACAAGCGGGAGCGCGTGATGCGCGGCTTTCGCACCGGAAAAATCAGCGTGCTGGTGGCCACCGACCTTGCCAGCCGTGGAATTGACGTACATGAAATTACGCATGTAATCAATTACGACATTCCTGAAGACCCCGAGGTATATGTTCACCGTGTGGGCCGCACGGCCCGCATGGGGGCTACGGGCAAGGCATTTACATTTGTTTCGGTGGGCCAGGCGCAGCTTCAAACCGAGATTGAAAAGCTCATAAACCATCTGTTTGAAGACTTTCGCATACCGGGCTTTATACCCTCACCTGAACCATCCAAACGTCATTTGGAGGCTCATGGCGCGGGCGCCCATGATGGCACTGAGACTCCCGCCGGGGGCCATGCGGCTGGCCCATTGCCAACCGACCAACCATCGCCCACCCCACCCATAACCGAGGGTTACGCACCGGTAAGCTTTACCCAGCCGGCCGCAGCCGCCAAGCCCCGCCCCATCACGGGTCGCTTTCCAACCCGTCGGCGCCGCTGAATGCAGACACAATGACATCTCCATAAAAAGCACGATATAATCCTGCACATCGTACGCCAGATGAGGCGCTCGATACCTAACAGTGGAGTACAAAGGCATGACAACCGGATTGGCGCTGCTTGGCTGCGGCACTGTCGGCAGCGCGGTGGCGGAAATGCTTCTCGCCGAAAAAAGCCATCTTCAGGAGCGTTCCGGCCAGCGGTTGGAATTGCGGCGTATTTTGGTGCGCGACAAACGCAAGTCTCGCAACCGCATGGTGCCCCAGCGTCTGATCACCACCAATGCCGAAGATATTCTTGCCGATCCTGCGGTTACAATCGTCGTTGAACTGATGGGTGGCATCGAGCCGGCCCGAACGTTGCTGCTGCGCTCTTTGGCTGCCGGTAAACATGTGGTTACCGCCAATAAGCATTTACTCGCATTGCATGGTTCGGAGCTTTTTGCCGCCGCCAGCAAGGCCGGGCGGTGCATTTGCTTTGAAGCATCGTGCGGCGGAGCTATTCCCATCATCATGGCGCTGACGCGCGGACTTATCGCCAATTCCATTGATCGGGTCATTGGTATCGTCAATGGCACGTGTAATTACATTCTTTCGCAGATGTCGGCCAGCGGCCAAAGCTACGCCGAGGCGCTAAGCGGTGCGCAGGCCGAAGGGTTTGCCGAGCCAGACCCAACGTTTGATGTCAGCGGCATTGACAGCGCCCATAAACTGGCCATCCTCGCAGCTCTGGCTTTTGGTGTGCAGGTACCGTTTGAAAAGATAAACATTTGCGGCATCAATAACCTGGACGATCTGGATTTAAAATTCAGCCGCGAACTCGGCTATACCTGCAAACTTCTGGCCATTGGCGAGCGCACCGCCGGCGGCATTTCGCTGCGCGTTGCGCCAACGCTCATTCCAGCCAGGAGCGTTTTGGCCAATGTGCACGGGCCGTTTAACGCTATAAGCGTCTTCGGTCATGCGGCCGGCCAGACTACTTATTATGGTCGCGGCGCCGGCCCCAAGCCGACTGCCAGCGCCGTTATTGCGGATATAGTCGAGGCTGCCATGGGCACAGCATCGCTTCTGTTTGCCAACCTGCCGCTGCTTACCAAACGAACGAAAGGTCGCTTTTTGCCGGCGAATAAAATCGTCGCTCGCAATTACCTGCGCATTACCGCTCTGGATTCGCCCGGCGTCATGCACCAGATTACCGGCATCCTGGGCCGACGAGGCATCAGCCTCTCGGCCATTGCGCAGCATGAATCGAAGGCGGGCGCCTATGTGCCGCTGGTAATCACCACACACGAAGCGGTCGAGGGTGACATTGCAAAGGCCGTTCTTGAAATAGACCGGCTCAAGTGCACCAAGGGCAAAGCGGTGCGATTGAATATCATTGATCCCGCTGCGTAAATGAGTCAAGATGATGCAGCGGCAATTGCCACAGACCAGAGGAACAAACGCCCTATGAAATACGCCATTATCATACCCGACGGTGCGGCCGATTCCGGCATTGAAGACCTGGCAGGCCAGACGCCGCTTGAAGCCGCCAACAAACCCAACATGGATGCGGTCGCTCTTGCCGGGCGAATTGGAACGGTGCGCACAACACCCCCCAACTTTGCTGCCGGCAGCGATGTTTGCACGCTCTGCCTGCTGGGGTATGACCCTGCCAGGTATCATCCCGGTCGTGCTCCGCTTGAGGCGGCGGCCATGGGCCTCAAACTCTCCGCCAACGACTGGGTTATGCGATGCAATTTGGTGACGATTGTCAACGGCATCATGCTGGACCACTCCGCCGGTCACATCGGCGATAAGGAAGCCCGGCATCTTCTGGACTCACTACGCAAAGAGCTTGCCCCCGAAGGCGGCCCAATTGAGTTTCACGCCGGTGTGAGCTACCGCCACCTGATGGTGCACCACGGAGGGGACTTTTCCAAGGTAAAAACAACTCCGCCCCACGACATTCCTGACCAACCCATCAAAGGTTACATGCCGCGCGGGCCGGGGTCCGAGACACTTCTCGATTTAATGCAGCGTGGGGCAGATCTGCTAAGCGATCATGATATTAACATCGTCAGACGCCAACTCGGCGAAAAGCCCGCGACCCACATCTGGTTATGGGGTCAGGGCCGGGCAGCAAATGTACCCACGTTCAAGGACCGCTATAAAAAGACCGGCGCCATGATTACCGCAGTAGACCTGCTGCGCGGGATCGCCAATTTATTAGGCTGGCAGAATATTGAGGTGCCCGGCATTACCAGCTATCACGACACCGATTATAGCGCCCAGGGTCAGTACGCCTGCGATGCGCTCGACAGTTATGATGTGGTCTGCTGCCATGTCGAAGCCCCGGATGAAGCAAGCCATCAGGGCGACTACGAAACCAAGATTCAAAGCATCGAGGCCATAGACAAGTTTGTTGTAGGGCCGATTTATAAAAAGCTTCAAACGTTTGATCAGTGGCGGCTCTTAATTATGCCGGACCACGCGACACAATGCACCACACGCAAGCATCATGATGCCCCCGTGCCCTTTGCCATGGCAGGCACGCACCGCAAGAGCACAATCGCCCGGCCTTATACCGAAAAAACCGCCCGCGAGAGCGACCTGCATGTTGAAAAGGGCTACGAATTAATGGACTACTTTCTGGCAGAAAACTAAGCCCTCGCGGAATTTGAACACCTTATTGAGGCTGTTCAAATTCCGCAGGTTCGCGTTTCGCCTGATAAACAGCCCAACCCAAAACAACAATGCAAACCATGGCTACTACCCAGGGAACCCAGCCATGGCCGCTCGCAGGCTTATGCATTTGATGCATCGTGAGTTGATGCTGCGAGAGAAAATTCGTAAAGTGCCGATCAAAGGGGAGTACGAGCGGTACCACCAGCAGGGCCACCATGTTCATCACCTTGAGCAGCGGGTTAATGGCCGGGCCAGCGGTATCTTTCAATGGGTCGCCGACGGTATCGCCGGTGACGCTCGCCTTATGGCGGTCAGAGCCTTTGCCGGTGCCTTTGGCGGCATCGCGCGGCTCATCTTCAATCACCTTTTTTGCATTGTCCCAGGCTCCGCCCGCATTGGCCATAAACACAGCCAATAGCTGGCCGGCCAATATCGCCCCGGCCAGAAAGCCAGCCAATGCCTGCACACCCAGTAAAAAGCCAACCAGCACCGGGGCCAAGACGGCCAGCAGGCCCGGGCCAACCAGTTCACGCTGCGCTTCGAGCGTGCAAATGCGCACCACTCGACCGTAGTCGGGTTTTTTCTGGCCAGACCAGATGGCTTTATCGCGAAATTGCACGCGGCATTCGTTGACGATCATATACGCTGCCCGGCCCACCGCGCGAATTGCCATGGAACTGAACAAAAACGGCACCGCCCCGCCAATCAACAAACCAATGAAAAGGTGTGGATCGGCCACGTTAAGCAAGCCGGAGACCACATCATAAACCTGGCGCGACAGCGGCACGCGGTCGGAGCCGCCGCCGGAGCCAACAATCGTAATGAATGATGCGAACAAACTTACAGCCGCAATCACAGCCGAGCCGATCGCAATACCTTTGGTAATAGCCTTGGTGGTGTTGCCAGTGGCATCGAGGTCGGCAAGTATCTGCCGCGCATGGGCATACCCCTGCTCGCCGATTTCCGCGCGGTCATAACCCATTTCACCAATGCCGTTGGCGTTGTCCGCAATTGGACCAAAGACATCCATGCTGATGGTGTTACCCGCCAGCGAAAGCATACCGATGCCGCACATGGCCACGCCATAGGCGATAAATACCGGGCTGGAACCTGCAAAAATCAGTACGCTGGCCAGCAAGCATCCGGCAATGATCAAAATCGCCCATACACTGCTCTCCAGTCCTACCGCAAAGCCCTGAATAATATTGGTGGCATGGCCCGTGGCGCAATTACGCACCAGCGAGCGGACGGGCGAATGCTCGGTGCCTGTAAAATGATCGGTCGTCCATGCCAGCACCATCGCCAGAATAATGCCGACAAATGCTGCTTCGGCCGGTCTGGCATCGAGGCCGACAATGCCGAAATTCGCCCAATAAGGTGCATGCGATTCAACATTATTAAGCGCGGGATTTGCCGCCAGATAATGGCTGTCATAGCGGAGGTAAAAAAAGCCCAGGATAAAAAATCCGATGGTGCTCAGCACGGCTGCTAAGCGGAAACCGAAAAAAATTGCTCCCATCGCCGAGCGAACACCGCCCTTGTCACCGGCACGGACGCTGAATGTGGAAATAATATCGGAGCACACGCCGATGGCATAAACCAGCAGGGGAAACATCACACCCTTGTGGCCAAAGCAGGCCCAACCAAGAATCATGGCCGCCACGAGCGTAACGGCATAACTCTCAAAAATATCCGCCGCCATGCCGGCGCAATCGCCCACATTATCACCGACATTGTCGGCAATGGTGGCGGCGTTACGCGGGTCATCTTCTGGAATATCTTTTTCAATCTTACCAACCAGATCGGCGCCAACGTCGGCCGCCTTGGTGTAAATGCCGCCACCAACACGCATAAACAGGGCAAGCAGCGTCCCGCCGAATCCAAAGCCGAGCAGAGCGCCGGGCGCGCGGTCGCCGAAATACATGAAAATCAGCGTTGCCCCAAGCAGGCCCAGCGCCTCGGTCAACATGCCCGTAACCGTGCCGGAACGGTAGCCCAGCCGCATCGCATTGCCAAAGCCATGACGGGCTGCGGCCGCCACGCGCAGGTTGCCCTGTGTGGCCATGAGCATGCCAATGGTGCCGACGGCCATGGAGAACAGCGCCCCCATTAAAAAGGCAATTCCGCGACCGATCGGCAGGTTGATGCCAGCGGCAGTATGCCAATTGGCCGTAAAAATCAGCACGACCATTAATACAAGAATAATTGGAAAAAGGGTATTTCTTTGCCGCGAGAGGTACGCCTTGGATCCTTCGCGAATGGCCTGCGCCACCTCCTGCATCTTGGCCGTTCCCTGATCGGCCTTGCGGATGTAATTAACCAGGTAGGCCGCATAAGCCAGGCCACAAAGTGCAATGGCAAGGACGGCAAAAAGAGCCACCCTTTCATACGGTTGGAAATCGGGTGAGGATATAAAGTTAAACGGATGAAAATGCGACGCCTCAGCAGGGGCGGAAGTTATGCCAGATGCACTGGACGATAGCCCGGACACAACGCTGCTGGAAAATGCCGGTGCAGCAAACATCATGCTGAAAAAGGCTCCCATCAATATGTAAACCCCGATTTGTTTGTGATGAACAAGTCTGTACATATGATTCCACATTTCTTTCTTCCACCAATTCATTTTTCGCTCCTCAAAACATCAGGCTAAAGCGACATAAAATCTGGACAGTCCAACATAGCCGCCCCACAACTTCGTAACCTCATGGCGTAGCGATTAAGTATCCTGTACGACCGCGTATGCAAACCCCATAAGGCCCGCTTGCGTGCCGAAGCACAGGACTTTAGTTTCTGATCTCCCGGATGAATGCGGCTTGACAGGCTAAGATGCTTCGTCCGAGCAACTCCACCGTTTCCGTTTGAACACCGCGCTATCCTTGGGCGGAATACTACCCGAAAGCATGGCAACTCGCCAAGTGTTGGCCGGGATATGCTCTGTCACAGGTTCCCTGGCTTGTGACCTTGCTACCAATGAGCGGCCCCGCGCCGCGAATCTAACCAGCTTTTGAAGTCTGCTACGCTTCGCGCATTAAGTACGTCGCTCGCCTTTGCCCAACCACGGCGGGCCGTTAGCACTCCAAAGGGTAACTGGTCGAAATCGTCGAAGCTGTGGGCATCGGTATTGATACAAATGGGAACGCCGGCTTCAAGTGCAAGCCGCACATGCACGTCGCGAAGGTCAAGACGATGGGCATTGGCATTAATCTCAATTGCTATGCCGCTCCGGCGAGCAGCAGAAATGACCTGCGGCATGTCTGGCTCGAGACCACGCCGCGTTCCTACAAGGCGGCCGGTCGGATGGCCAAGAACATGCACAAGTGGATGCGAGGCCGCTCGCACGAGCCGAATGGTCGCCTTGTCGGAATCCTGCGCCAAAGCTGCGTGCGGCGAGGCAACAACCCAGTCGAGTTGCGCCAGCACATCGTCCTCATAGTCGAGTGAGCCATCGGCCAAAATGTCCACCTCGCTGCCGGCGAGCACAAGAATGTCTTTGGCTTTGCGGGCCACGGCTCGGATGGCGTTTACATGCTCAATAAGTCGTGGCACTGTCAGCCCGCGAGCCTGAAACTGCGATTTGCTGTGATCGGTAATAGCAATGTATTTAAGGCCCCGCCGTTTGGCCTCGGCAACAATATCATCTATAGACTGGCTGCCGTCGCTGGCGGTAGTATGCATGTGTAAGTCGCCCTGGATATCCGCCATGGTCACCAACTGCCAAGATGCATTTGCCTTAAATAGCGATTCCGCTTGCTCGAGTTCGCCATGGTCTTCACGCACCTCGGGCGGAGGCGCAGCCAAGCCCAGCGATTGGTAAATATCCTGCTCCAAAAGGCCTGCGATCGGTTTGTCGCCGCGGAACAAGCCCCATTCATTAAGCTTAAGGCCCTGCCGCACCGCCCGTTCCCGAAGCTTCACGTTGTGCTCTTTACTGCCGGTGAAATACTGCAGTGCAGCCCCCCAGCTTTCGGCGGGCACAATGCGCACATCAACCTGTAAATCAGCTCTCGTGCGAAGCGTGATTTTGGTGTCGCCGGCGGCGACAATCTGCCCGGTAAGAGAATGGCCGCGCAGCCGCTCGGCAATCTGTCCAGCGGCCGCAGCATCACCGCATACAAGAATATCGAGATCGCCGATGGTTTCTCGCCCCCGCCGCAGCGAGCCGCAATATTGAACCTGTGTCGCCGCACCGCCTTGCTTAAGGGGCTGCTCCAGCAACGCGCAATAGCTTTGCGCAATGGCCATGGCGATATCCACTCGCACACGATCAGCTTCTTTGCCGACGAAGGCCAGATTGGCCTTGATTTTGGCGATTTTCTTTTCGCCCATGCCTTTAAGCGTAAGCAGCGATCCGTCGTCAAGTTTTTGTTTAAGCGTTGCGATATCGGTAATACCCGCCTCATGCCACAGTTGGGCGGCGGTTTTTACTCCAAGGGAAGGAATGGCGAGCATTTGCACCACGCCTGCCGGCACCTGTTGGCGCAGGGCGGTAAACTCGCCGACACTGCCGGTGCGAAGATATTCTTTAATTTTTTCAGCGGATGATTCGCCCACCCCGGGCAAATCATCGAGACTGCTTATTAAACTCGCAACATCCTGCGGCAAATCCTCCAAAACCCTCGCCACCTTTCGGTGGGCCAGCACCTTAAAACTGTTTTCACCAAGCAGGGCCAGCAGGTCTGCGGCTTGTTCAAATAGCGAAGCTAAATCGGCATTGGTGCTCATAACGCATCGGTTCCAGCAAGCAACGCGTTTAACACGGGCAGGTCCTCGGCCGTTGTGAGCTTGAGATTGCGCGAGCTTCCGGCCGTTATGTATACAGGCAGGCTCGCAAGCTCGCAGACCTGTGCATCATCGGTAATGGCGGGCATGCTGGCGCACGCCAGCAGTTTTTCAAACGCGCTACGCAACAAACCTACCTTAAAGCATTGCGGCGTTTGCGCCTGATACAAACCTTGCCGATCTACCGTTGTGGCTACAGTGCCATCAGGCGCCATGCGCTTCAGCGTACATGGCTCAGCCAAGCACGGAACGGCCGCACCATACAGCCTCGCTGCTGCAAATGCCGCATCTATTACACTTTGAGGTGTTAGCGGCCTCGCGGCGTCATGTATCGCTACAAACGAAATGCCTGG
>JAJXZA010000161.1 GCA_021780285.1 Planctomycetota bacterium | reverse complement strand
CCTCCCGGCGGAGGCTTTCCTGTCGTCGCAATAATGGCCTGGCGCGTAATTCGTGGCGCGCGGCATGTTATATATTCGGGCCTTTGGCCCAGCATTTTAAAAGGAGTTGCCTATGGCTGCATCCGATATCACGCCAGTCGTTCTGCGCGATAACACCGCAAACCCCGCCGCGCTTGGACTGCTTGCCTTCGGTTCAACGACCGTGCTGCTTAACCTCGCCAATATCGGGTGCTACCCGCTTAACAGCATGATTCTCGCCATGGGCATTTTTTATGGTGGACTCGCCCAGGTAATCGCCGGCATTATGGAATGGAAAAAAGGCAATACCTTTGGCACCACCGCATTCACCTCCTATGGCATGTTCTGGCTCACGCTCGTGGGCCTGATCGTGCTGCCCACCTTCGTACCCGCCATAAAAGGCCCCACCGCGGCAGGCATGTCCTCCTATATGTTTGTCTGGGGCATTTTTACATTTGCTCTTTTTGTCGGCACCCTGCGGCTCAACCGGGCGCTGCAATTTGTATTCATCACCTTAACCATCTTGTTTGTGCTGCTCGGCGTGCACGAACTCAAAGGCGTCGCTACGTTGCTGCATGTGGCCGGCTACATCGGCCTCGCGTGCGGCGGCTCGGCCATGTATACGGGCTTTGCGGTGGTCTTGGCCGATGTTTATGGCCGAAGCATTCTGCCGGTAGGCCCGGTCTAGAAGCGTGTCTGAGTAATGGCCGGCATTGCGATGGGTCTGAAATGCCCCGTATGCGCGGCGGAGGATCGAGCCGACTCTGAATAATGAGTCTGCAACATCCGACAACAAAGCAGACGGGGCATTTCAGACCCGCGCCCCTGCGAATTGCGCCACGATGCTTAAACTCCTGCGAGAAATGTGCGATAAATTGAAATACTGGGCAGTACAGGATTCGAACCTGTGACCTCATGCGTGTCATGCATGCGCTCTAACCAACTGAGCTAACCGCCCTGCTGTTCAAAAATAGTAGCATATAGCCCACCCATCCGCCAGCCATCACGCCGCCACCCCCACCATGTAAGACCTATCGGAACATCATGCAGCCATCAACCGCACCACCCGCCAGTACCGACCCGCAACTCATTCTCAAACTCGCTTCTATCGGTGCCACCGAGGATGAAATCTGTACCCACCTCAATATCACACCCCGGCAAATCCGCCAGCTCTGCGGTGACAAATTCGCCGCCCACCAGGCATGGTTCAAAATCATCCTCCGCCAGAAACAATTTGAGTACCTCATCCGCAACCCTGCCAGCAATCGCATGCTCATCTGGCTTGGCCAGTGCTACCTCAACCAGCCCGCGGCCGACGACGATGATTACGACGACGACTACGCCGACACCCTCGAAAACGAACCACAAGACGAGAACCCAATGCCCAACGATCCGAAGCCCTCATCCTGTAAAAATAGAATCTCTATGCTGTAAATCAAAATTGCCTTAGTCGGCCAACGCCGCCCCCATAAAGCCGCGACCGCCGGTCGCGCCGCCAACGCCGCCGCCAACCAAAGGAGACTCCCAATGCCCGGTGCCATCACACCGCCCCAACCGCTATCCATCGCCTCGCTCGCACCAGCCGCTACCGCATGGCTGTTTCCCCATCTTCTGCCCGCAGCCAAAATCACCCTCCTCGCCGGCCCGCCCGGCAGCGGCAAATCCTTCATTGCCTGCGACCTCGCCGCCCGCATTACCACCGGCACGCCCCTGCCCCCAACCATAATCACCCACCAATCAGACCAGCCGCAACCAGCCCAACCCGGCGCAGTGCTGCTCATCACACCCCAGCAAGACCTCGCCGACACCGCTCATCCTCACCTCATCGCCGCCAAAGCCGCGCTCGACAAATGCTTCATACTTCGCGATACCGCACTTGACAGTCTTAAGGCCGGTGCCGACCAAATCCCCGACCTCAAACTCGTCATCATAGACCCCCTTGCCCTCTTCACCACCGCAAATACCCCCTTCCTGCCGCCCCACAAATTGCTCGCCCTTCTCCACCAACATCTTCAGCCCCGGGGCGTCGCAACGCTCGCCACCGTCCCAATGTTCACTGGCCGCGGCGACCCCATCAACCGCATCCTTCAGCTTTCCGCACTCGTACCGCTCGCAACCGTCGTGCTCGCCGCCTCACCCACCCATCACGATGCCGACACCATCCTTCAGTCCGCCGATCATGTACTCGTCCAGCTCAAAAACAACCTTACACCCCTTGCCGCCCCCATCGGCTTCACCATCAAGAACGGTGCAGTCGCCTACGACAAAATCGCCTCAAACCAACCGCCGCGCCAACTCCTCACGCTCCCGCCCATCCCCTCCGGCCCAAAACCCGCCGAGCTTGACGCCTGCACCCAGTGGCTCTACGAGCAACTTCGCAATCAGTCCCTCCCATACGCCGACGTAACCTCCGCCGCCCGCACCGCTGGCTTCTCCGAACGCACTCTCCGCCGCGCCAAACAGGCGCTCCGCGTCCAGGCCCGCCGTTCATCCGACGGCTCCTGGCTCTGGCACATTCGCCCCGGCTCATTTGACTACGACGAGTTTAGCGCCGCCACCGACGAAATCCTCCGCACCACAATCCCCCCGCCCTGCCCACGCACCTGACCCACACCACCCCGCCCCATAAAGCCGCGACCGCGGGTCGCGCCCAACACTTTTCAAATTTTGAAATTCTAAATCTTAAATCCCCCGCCCCCAAATTTTTCAAATCTTAAATCTTAAATCCCAAAATCTTAAATCCCCCGCACCCAATATTTTTCAAATCTCAAATTTTAAATCCCACGGGACTCCACTCACTACTTTCTCAATCTATTTTCTCGGCGCAGCCGCACCCCAATAAGCCGGCCACCCCGGTGGCCGCTCCCCCCAACGCGCGTAGCCGCCGCGCCGCCCCAATTCCGCTTAGCGCCGCAGCCCGCTGCGGGTGCACCTGCCCCGATCGCGCCTGGCACTTCTCAAATTCTGAAATTATAAATCTTAAATCCCCCGCACGCACACCCCAATACGCCGGCCACCCCGGTGGCCGCTCCCCCCAAACGCGCGTAGCCGCCGCGCCGTCCCAATTCCGCTTAGCGCCGCAGCCCGCTGCGGGTGCAACATCTGCCTCGCGGCAACTGTCCACACACTCCCGGCACAATTCCATCGCCACCACTAAATAAAACGGAACCGTCAACCCCGCGACCGATTCACCGCTCTAGATCGCAAATCGTTTGCCGCCGCGCAAATCACGGCTTAAACTCCCGCCCATGCCAACAAGTACAGCCTCTACTGCTGAACTCTCGGGCATGGCCCAAATGGAAGCGAAAACGTGAAGGCAAATTACGAAAGTCCATCGCCCGGAGCCTTGCCGAGCAGCCGCCTGCGGGATCATCCGCCCTCCGAGCGGCCCCGGGAACGCCTTATCGAAATAGGGGCCGAGGCGCTCAGCCCAAGCGAACTCATAGCGATCCTGCTGCGCACCGGCACGCGCGGCAACAATGCGGTAGACCTTGCCAGACAATTACTTCAAAAATTCGGGTCCCTTGGCGCAATCGCCCACGCCTCCCCAGACGACCTGCAATGCATCCGTGGTATAGGCCGCGATAAAGCCGTCACGCTGGTTGCAGCCTTCACGCTGGCACGCAAACTCGCCGAAGAACTCCAGCACGAGTCCCCCAAGCTCGATAACCCGGAAGCCATCGCCCGCTTGCTCCGCGACCAAAACCGCAGCAACACCGTCGAGACCTTCCAAATCGTGCTTCTCAACACGCGCCGCCGCCTTATCCGAATCGAGCAAATATCGCAGGGCAGCCTCGACACCCTCCTGGTGCACCCGCGCGAGGTCTTCAGGCCCGCTATCGCCGCCTCAGCAGCCGCCGTGGTGCTCGTCCACAACCATCCCAGCGGAGACCCCGCACCGAGCGAGGCCGACATACGGGTAACACGCGAACTTATACGAGCGGGCCGCGTCCTTAAAATTGACGTGCTCGACCACCTCATCATCGGCCGCGCAACCGCCGACCGTCCCAGAGACTACTCCTCCCTACGGGAACTGGGGTATTTCACCGAAACCGAGAGTTCTTCGGGTGCTGCTGCACACAAGTTTACGGAAGTGCATCGGTAAGGTAACATCCAACTCTGTGGCCATGCAGGCGCTTCGAGATAGACCTGATCATAGGGAATGGGAAATCTGTATGTTAACGAAGTTACCACTACCATCGGGCAGCCCTTCGGAAGAGGAGCTGATCGGTTTGCAAAACCGCTTGCGCGCCTCGATCGCGCTTCTCAACGCCGAAGATTCTGAGGTAAGACTCCCGGTGATTATTGAGTTCTCCGGCTCGCCTAAATCGGGAAAATCCTCGATCATCAATATTATTACTCACTTATTTAAACGAGTAGGTGCCGCGGTTGCGGCTCCTACGGAAGGTGCCTCGCTACGAACCCCGCCGGGCTTGCGCGACGATTGGCTTTCCTTCAACGCTTGGTCGGGATGTTATGCGTTGCAAAACATCCTCATCGATTGCCACGAAAATCCGCCGTATCATTTTGTGATTTTGGATCGCGGACTCTTCGACGTTGCAGGCTGGATGGAATTCCTATGCCATGCTCAAAAACGAATAACCGATGAGGAGCGTAATGCCATCACCGCATTCTTCAATCTTGATGCTTGGATGCGCCGTGAGAATATCGTATTTTTGTTTACTGCAGACCATAAAACATCGCTAGAACGCGAGCAAAATTCAAAGCTTATCGACGAGACAGGATCAGTCATGAATGAAAAAACGCTTAAGCAATTGCAAGATGCATATGAAACTGCCGCGAGATCATTCAACGGCGTTAGTCAGCCGAAGATTTTCCATATTGATACCTCACAAGCCCAATCCGCTCCGGTGAGCTTCCAACAGATTGCTTACGTCGTTGCAAAGTCGATTGCCGATCTTTTAGAAGATCTGTCGGCACAAGTGTTGTTAGTCACAAGACCGGTAGATTTTAAATTGTTTAACCGCGATAAGGATGTCATCGCTGATACAGTCGGCGCGATTCTCAATGAGGGCAAACCTCAGTTCCTCAGACGCGAGCAAGCGGAAAAATCCCGTCAGTTTCAACAGATCGTTCCCTACGCATTGCTAAAAAATCCGGATGGTCGATATTTCTTCGCCAAGCGGCGAAGTGAGACAAGGCGCGCGGATCTGCAGAAAAGGGGGACTATCCTCGTCGGCGGCCATGCTGAGCAGCGCGACTGGGACCCCGAAAATCCGGCTCGCGTTTTCGAACATTGCCTGCGCCGGGAGCTTGATGAGGAACTCATTGGCATTTCTATTGACAGTATCAAACAGATTGGCTTCATCAACGACGATAGGAATGCGATGGGCAAGCAGCATCTTGCGTTTATCCACGAGGTGGAAGTCGGAGGAAAGGCTCTTATTCGTCGGCAGGCCTTGGATGTTGAGTTTGGCCGCGGCTCCAATGAATGGCTGACGCGCGATGAAATTGCCAAACGAATGGAAACGCTGGATCCTTGGTCCCAGCTTGTTGCATCCGGGCTTTTTGATGTGCCGATGCCCGCACCTGCACAAATGCCGCTGTTCCCAGCTTGAGATGTCAAGCGTCGGTATCCTTGGGACGTGACATCGCCGCTAATTCCATTTCCTGTCCCGCCACGATATCCTTCCGCCTTGCCCGCGTGCCAAAACCACCCGTATAATCACAATCATGAAAACCGGGCAAAACGAAGCTTTCTCACGCATACTCATTGATAAAGCGCTCGAATTCAGCGGTTGGAACCTGCTCGATACCCACCAAATACGCTTTGAACTCAACGGCTCCACCGGGCGTGCGGATTATGTGCTCTGCGGCCAGCACGGCCCGCTCTGCGTTTTAGAGGCCAAACGCGAAGATGTTGACCCCTACGACGCAAAAGAGCAGGCACGCGGCTATGCCGAAAACCTCAAGGCGCCATTCGTCATTCTCTCTAACGGCCACGAACATTGGTTTTGGAACTACACCCGAAAAGACCACGACGCCTACCGCATCGAGCGGCTGCCATCCCTCCGAGACCTCGAACGCCTCCGCCTCAAAAACCTCCAGCCGCCGCGCCCATTGTTGAGCGAAATTATAACGCCCGGTTACCTCAACAGGTTCCGCCCTGACCGTACTCTGCGCGGCTACCAGATAAAGGCATTGGACGCCGTTTCCCGCCAATTCGATGAATCCGCCCGTCGCAAGTTTCTTCTGGAAATGGCCACCGGCACGGGCAAGACCCTGCTTTGCGCTGCCCTTATCCGCCGGTTCCTCGCTACGCGCAACGCCGAGCGCGTCCTGTTCATCGTAGACCGCATCGAACTGGCCAAGCAAACGCTCGAAGAATTCAATGTCGTCCTCGCCGACTATAAGCCTGTCCTGTACAAAACCGCCCGCCGCAAACCAGGCGAGATGCTTGGCTCTTCGGTGGTGGTCGCCACCCTCCAATCACTCATGGTAGACCGCCGCTACCGCGAAGAGTTCACCCCCTTTCATTTTGATCTGGTCGTCAATGATGAAGCCCATCGCTCCATTTACGGCGACGCCCGTGAAGTCGTCCAATTCTTCCAGGCCACCCGCATCGGCCTCACTGCCACGCCCAAAGCATATTTAAAGAACGTCAACCTCGCCCAACTCCAACAGGAAAACCCCAAGGCCTTGGAGGCCCGCCTGCTCCGCGACACCTACAATTACTTCGGCTGCAAGCCTGGCTTTCCAACGTTCCGTTACGACATCATAGACGCGGTCAAAGATCCCGAAGGGCCGTTTTTGTGCCTGCCAAAAATCTTTGACCTGCGCTCTGATATCACAACACAGGCGCTCGCCGACTCCGGTTGGACGGTCGTCATCAACGAGCAGGAAGAGAATTACAAAATTAACGACCTCGAGCGAAAAATCTTCACACCCGCCCGTAATGAGATTATTTGCGAAACCTTTCTGAAGGAAGCGCAGCGCGACCCCTCCGGCAAAATAGGCAAGTCCATCGTCTTTGCCGTAAACCAAACCCACGCGACCGAGCTGACCAAAATATTCAATTCGCTCCAGCCCGGTACCGCTGTCACCATCACCAGCCGTATTGACGGCGCCTCTGCAATCGCCAAGGAGTTCCGCGATGGCAAACGCAGCGAGCCGGTCGCCGTCTCGGTAGATATGCTCTCTACCGGCTACAATTGCCAGGACCTGCTCAACATAGGCCTCATGCGACCCATCTTCTCGCCCACCGAATATATACAGATCAAGGGCCGCGGCACGCGGCTCTTCACATTCAAAATCGGCCACACCGAGTTTGAAAAGAAAAATTTCTTCATACTCGACTTCTGCGCGGTAGCCGAATATTTTGAGGAAAAATACGACTACACCATTCCGCTCAAACTGCCACGCGCAAAGGGGCAGTCAGAACCAACCGCCTACCCACCCCATTCGCCGCAGGGATCAATCTTGCGTGAAGGGGCCGACGATGGCGAGGGAGGCTCTGCCGATGGCGGTCCGGCCGGCAGCGGCCCACCGACGCCCACACGCGATATTCCAACCTGGCAAGGTGTTGATAAACTCGTCAGCCGCGAAATTACGGTTGTCGGGCCGAATGGCGAAAAAGTGGACATCATGACATTTCGCGGCGGCTACGAGCGCGACATTCGGGAGTTTGTCTCGCGCACCCCTGAAATGCAGGCTGCCGTTGATGCCGAAGATGACGACGCGGTGGAAACACTTGTTAACGAGCGCTTTTACAACCGCCCCGAAATGTTCTACTCGCCGGACAAGCTCATCCTCTCCTACGGCGTACCGGCCAGCACGCCCGCCTTTGTTTACAACGCCGTCGGGCGAAAGCCGCTGCCGACGCGCGACGCCATTATTGCCGACACGGTGGATTCCATCGCGGCACGGTATAATTTGCGCTACAACGAGCAGAAATGGCTCGATACCACCGCCCAGTTAATTGCCGAGGATGGCAATTCCCTAAAAAGATTTATGGCAGGAGACATGACCATTTTCAGCGCCAGCCAGTTCAACCCCTTGGGCGGCGTGGCGGCCTTGACCAGGTTCGAGTCTCGCGGCGAGGCCTTCGAGGCCCTGCGCCAATCAAACCTCATTCGACAATCGCTGCTGGCCGCCGCAGCCGGAGTAGAAGGGTAAAATAATTATGGCGACTGACCTACAAACTGTATCCAACGGATCTAATTTCTTTTCCTCCGGCCTGCGCCAGCGGGTAGACCAGCTTATGGACATCCTCTACTCCGGCGGCGTCAACAACCCGATGGACTCCATCGAGCAGATTTCCTACCTGCTGTTTCTACGCCTGCTTACCGAAAAGGATGAGACCCTCGCCTCGCTCGACAAAAAATATAGCCGCATCTTTTCCGGCAAATGGGCTCGCTTCGCCTGGGGCAATTTCGTGACCCTTGCCGGCGATGAGCTTTTTAACGCCGCCCGCGACGCCATCGAAAACCTGCACGACCTGCCGAGCCTCAGCGAAACCGGCAAACTGCTCTTCAGCCGCGCCACACTCAAAATCTACGACCGCCCCACATTGCGTGCCGTCATCCAAGGTATTCAAGAGCTGGATTTGGCCTCCCACGACGGCCACGACCTCAAGGGCGACATGTACGAGTACCTGCTCTCAAGACTTTCCGCGTCCGGCACCAACGGTCAATTCCGCACGCCGCGCCATATCATTGACCTTATCATAGCACTCGTAGACCCGCAGCCCGGCCAGCGGATATGCGACCCAGCCTGCGGCACCGCAGGCTTCCTCATTTCCGCGCTCCAGCACATCCTGCGCCAACATACCAAACCGGCCGACCTTAAACGCGGCCATAATGACGGCTCACTGCTCAAGCCCGCTCAATGGAAATTTCTCGAATCACAGGCCTTCACCGGCTTCGACAACGACGCCAACATGGTAAAAATCGCCATCCTCAACCTCTACCTGCACCAGTTGGAACGCGCCCGCATTGATCTCTTCAACTCGTTGACGACCGGCTTTGGCGGCGTATATCCGGGCGAACGCTTCGATGTCATCCTGGCCAACCCGCCATTCTCCGGCAAGGTGCAGGAAGAAAGCATCCTCGCCGACCTTAATTACCAATTAAATACCCGCGCCACCGAACTGCTCTTCCTGAAATGGTTTGTGGATCACCTGTCGCCAGGTGGCCGGGCCGGCGTCATCGTACCCAACGGCGTGCTTTTCGGCTCAACCAAAGCCGCAACCAGGCTGCGCGAATTGCTGTTGACAGAGTGCGACCTGCAGGCGGTGGTCAACCTGCCCAGTGGCATTTTCAAACCCTACGCCGGCGTAGCCACTGCCGCGCTGATTTTCCAAAAGGGTACACCAACAAAATCCGTCTGGTTCTACGACCTAGTGTACTGTCCCTAACGGACGTTTACAGTTGCTGGCCGTCATGGTTCGCGGAGCACACGGCGTCGATAGCCCGCTTGGGCCAGAATATTTGAAAAAACTGTGAAGTGCATATC
>JAJXZA010000006.1 GCA_021780285.1 Planctomycetota bacterium | reverse complement strand
CGTGTCAAGTGATGCTGGGGTAATATTCCGGAACAAAACAACAAAATCGGCAGCCCGCCCTTATTTAAACGTAATAAAACGACCTGATGCCTCACATCTGCGGGTAACGCCTTTCACCGCCTCTGCAAAAATCAGCTTCAGTCAAGCGGTTTAAGACAACGCAACCGGCTCGCTCTATGGAGTACGGCTTTCGTGGTATCATCTTTGCTCATATAATATCTGGGCATAGGTCTGCACATTATGTAGGCAGACGTCCGAGTCGCGTTGGCGACAAAATGTGCAGCAACCCGCAGGTGGGTTTATGCGTATAGCAGTGGGTGCAGCGGCTGTCGCGATGTATCGCCAGCAACTGCACGGAGTGTACTGGTTCGCCGGAGTGGGAGCGGTTGGGTTATATTTGGCCCCCGCGCTCTGGAAACCATGGGGATTGCATCGTATGGTTGCGACTCGGCAAAGCGCTGTCCGGCGCTGGTTCGTGCTGATTGCGGTTGTTCTGGGTGTGGTATCGGTCGCGGGCGGCTTGGTAGTGGCTGAACGCCACACCCAAAGCACCCAAACGTCGGCTGCGGCACCGCGCATCCATTATGTTAAAACCATTGCCGTCGCGTCGGCCCCTTTTGGACGTGTTCTATCGCTCCCAGCTACCGTACGAGCCTTCTATATGGCCCGGTTGTACACCAAAGCATCGGGCTATGTGGATAGCGTGCTGGTAGACATCGGCGACAGAGTCAAGGCCGGGCAACTGCTGGCTGTCATCTCCGAACCCGAACTTCAGCAGCAATATGTCGAATCGCAGGCCAAGGCGCAAGCCGCCCAGGCCGCTGTTGTCGAAGCGGAGGCGACCGTTGAACAATCGCGTAAAAAGCTTCAGGTCGCACAGAGCCAACTCGCCAGCACCCAGGCGGCTCTGAACCTGCAGCAATCCATGTATAAGCGGTCCAAGGAGTTGTTTGCCGGAAAAGCCATCAGCGACCAGTCCTTTGACGAAGCATCAAAACAGTATCAATCTGCCATCGCCGACCAGGCAGCGGCCGCCGCAACAGGGTCTGCCAATAAATCGGGCGTCGGGCCATGCCGAATCATACCAAACGGCATTTGCACTACAAAAACATGGGTTATGACGATGAAATATCGCGTCACGCCAGAAAAATTGGCAGACCCCCGCAACAGTGGCAGCCGCGCAGGCGGGCGTTAACCGCGCCATCGCCGACGAAAAGCTCGCCGAGGCAAACTCGCGGGTGAGCATCGCTAAAATCGGCCAGGTCAAGGCGCTGCTTTCTTACGATCGCATTGTCGCGCCTTTTGACGGCACCATTATTTCCCGCTCGGTGGATCCCGGTGATTTTGTGCAATCCGCGGCCGGTAAAAATGGCACCAAACTCCTGACCCTCGCCAGCGACGGCGTTGTTCGCGTCTTTGCTGAAATACCCGAGTCCGACGTCCCCTTTGTTAAAGTCGGCACCCAAGTCAAGGTGACACCCTACGACAATCCTGATAACGCAATCGCCGGCAAAGTAACGCGCATGGCCGCCGCGCTCTCCCCGGCCACCCGCACCATGACCGTCGAGATAGACCTGGTGAATGCGAAGCGGCTTTTTACGTCAGGGATGTACGCCGCCGTCAATATTTTCGAGCCACGAACAACGCAGGTGCTTGTGCCCACTGCGTCTATCATAACCGAGGGTAGCAACGCTTATGTATACCTCGTGCGCAACCGCCGGGCCATCAAAGTTCCCATCGCGGTAGGTTATAACGATGGCGTCAATGCTGTTATAAACAAAGGCCTTGCCAGCGGCGATCATGTCGTGGTCCAAGGACAAGCCATTCTGCAAACCGGCGACGCGGTAGACATTGTGCGCCACACCGGCCCACCATCCCCGGCAAAAGCCCCAGGCTCGCAGGGCGCTTGACGCCCGGCCGCGCCGCTTGTTGCCGACCCACTTGGATGATGGATACGAAACACTATGAAATGTTCGAGAACACTCCTGCTGCGGCAGGCGCTGGGCGCTACGACGGCTCTCGCTTTGCTCGGCTGGACAACCGCCTGCAGCACCGACAAAACCCCGCACACCCCTTACTCAGCGGTTGCCCCGCAAGGACAGCCCAAAGCGGCGGCGGTAAACCTGCACCCCGAGTTGGTCAGCCCGATGTATCGGCAACTCGTGGCCATTGATCTTTCCACGGTCGTTCGTTTGGCTCGCCTGAGTAATCTTGATATTCAGCAGGCGCGCCAGCAAGTTGAGGTGGATCGCGGGCGATTCGCCAGCGCGGTGGGCGGGGCGTTTCCGGTGCTGGCCCCAACGGCCATATTTTTGTACAACAACGGGGCCGCTCGCTCCACCGCGGGCAATATCGTCACCGCCGATTTTCGCGCCCTTACCCCTGCAGCCGCCATTCAATGGGTTATCAACCCCGGACGAACGATATTCAATATTGTCGCATCGCGCGAGAGATTTTCGGCCGCAAAGCAGCAACAACGGTCGGTTTTAATGCAAACGCTTACCACCGGAGCCATTCAATATTACCAACTCGTGCTGCGACAAGCCGACGTTGCCGCCGCGCACGAATCCACCCTCGAGCAACGGGAACTCCTTCGCATTGCCCAACTGCGGTTCAAGGCCGGCGCAGCCATTGCCGCCGACGTTGCCAGCGCTCGGGCCGCATACGCCAGTTCGCAGCGAGACCTGCTGCTGGCCCTCAACGCTTTTTATCGCACCTCGGTTGACTTATCTTTAACCTTGCGAATCGACCCAACCTTAACCCTGGTGCCGCGGGCACGCCATATTTTTGTGCACCGGCTTATTCGCGACCGCCTCACGGCCCGCCAGATGATTGTGCTGGCCATCAAAAACAGGCCCGACCTGCAGAGCCTGCGCGACCTGCTGCGGGCCGCCGCCGCCGATAAGGGTTCCGCAGGCTGGGGCGACCTTGGCCCCACCCTCGCGGCGGGGTATGCCGTCGGGGCCACCACCTCCAACGCGGGCGTCCCCAGCAATGGCTCAGATTTCACCAACTACCATTATCGAGGCTTTCAACAAGGCAGTTTGGGCGGCGGATGGACGCTTGGGCTTTCAACCTTTGGCGACATCCACACCGCCGGTGCCAAAGAGCAGATTGCCCGAATACAGGCAGAAAGACTGCTGGATCAGGTTCAGGCCCAAGTGGTGGACGCCCAGCAGGAAAGCATCACCAACGCCAAGCTCATTCCAATCGTCACTGAGCAGCTTGAATCCGCCGATTACGCCCTGCACACCATTCAAGAAAACTTCCGCGCCGGCACCAACACTGAGTTTGACGTTCTCGTGGCCGAGGCTGCGCTGGCAAAAGCCCGCCGCGACTACGCACAGGCCATCGTCCGCTACAACCAGTCGCAAATTGCGCTGCTGGCGTCGCTGGGCATGATGGACCACCGCGCCGTGAACAATCTGGTGCAAACCGAGTCCCAAATCAACATATCTGCGCCAACATCCTGGCGGCACGGAGTAAAAGTCACCCCCGCAGCGCCGGTGCAGCCGGGTAAACATCCCTGATGGCTCCATTGCACAAATACCCGTCAACATACATGAGGATTGCCAACCTATGAACATTGTCCACTTTGCCATGCGGCGACCCATTGCCATTATGGTGGCGATTGTCTCGTTGTTACTCGTGAGCGTTCTGGCCATCAAACAGATGCAGCGCGATATTTTTCCGGACCTCGGCGAGCCTGAAATTTATATCGCCCAGCCCTATGGCGGCCTCGACCCCACGCAAATTCAGCGGTTCGTCACCACCTATTATGAAAAAAACTTCCGCTATGTCACCGGCGTAAAAAGCATGGAGCGCAAATCCATCCAGGGGCTTTCACTCATCAAACTCAAGTTTCGGCCCGAAACCAACATGGCCATGGCCATTTCAGAAGTCATCTCATATTCCGAACGCGCAAGGTCTTACATGCCACCCGGAACGGTGCCGCCCTACATTATTCGCTTTGACGCCGGCGGCGTGCCCATCGGAGACCTCGTCTTCAGCAGCCCGGGACGCCCTCTGGGCCAGCTGCAAGACCTGGTCTCCGAGCGCGTTGAGCCGCTGTTCGCTCACCTCAAGGGCCTCTCCATTGCCACGCCCTTTGGTGCAAGTCAGCGGGCCATCGTCATCAACATTGATCCCGAAAAGCTCCGCGCCGTCGGCATGTCGCCCGATGATGTGGTCACCGCCATCAACAATGCCAACGTCGTCGTCCCCGCCGGCGCTGCCAACATCGGCGGACGCCTGCAGATGGTGCCCACCAACGCAACCGTCCAGGATATTCAAGACCTCGAGGCCGTGCCTCTTAAAGAAGGCCATTTCCGCACCGTATTTCTGCACGATGTCGGCACCGTAGAAGACAGTTCCGACATTCAAACGGGCTACGCCCTGGTCAACGGTCACCGCACCATTTACGTGCCGGTCATCAAGCGTTCCGACGCTTCCACCCTCGCGGTGGTCAACCTTATCAAAGCCAACCTTCCCAAGTTTCAGTCGCTGCTGCCCGATGATGTAAAGGTAAGTTACCAATTTGATCAATCCCCCTATGTTACCAACGCCATTGGCGAGGTAACCGTCGAGACCATTTTAGGGGCCTTGCTGACCGGCGTGATGGTGCTGGCGTTTCTCCGCGACTTTCGCAGCACCCTCATAGTTGTTTTGACCATCCCCATCGCTTTGCTCTCAGCCTGCGCAGCGCTGTGGATATTCGGTCAAACCATCAACATGATGACGCTTGGCGGCCTCGCGCTTGCCGTCGGTATTCTGGTGGATGAAGCCACCGTGGTCATTGAAAACATTCACACCCACCTCGCCCGCGGCAAGTCGCTCCCGCGGGCCGCGCTCGATGGAGCCGCCGAGGTCAACCTCGCCACATTGCTCTCCATGCTCTGCATTCTGGCGGTCTTTGTTCCTTCGTTTTTCATGCAGGGCGCACCCCGGGCCCTGTTCGTGCCGCTCTCTCTGGCGGTTGGGTTTTCAATGATCGCCTCTTACCTCGCCGCAAGCACCTTCGTGCCGATTTTCGCCGTCTGGATCGGGGTGAGCCACTTCACGCACAAACCTTCGACCAACCCTCTGGCCTTCGACAACCTGCGCGAATCGTACCGCCGCCTGATCCTCAAACTCTCGCCTTGGCGCTGGCTTGTCGCACTCGTATATCTCGGCGTGTCGCTCGGAGCCATCGCCCTCGTCGGCCCGCGTATCGGCGTGGATATTTTTCCGCAGGTTGACTCCGGCCAATTTCAAATTCACCTGACCGCCCCGCCCGGTACTTCCATCAACCAAACCGAAGCCATCGTCCTTAAAACCGTCAAAACCATCAAACGCGTCGTCGGCCCGACAAACGTCACCGGCTCACTCGCCTATGTCGGCCTGCAACCGCCAAGCTACCCCATTAATAATATTTACGTCGGGACCCACGGCCCGGAAGATGCCGTTCTGCAGGTGCAAATCAGCAAAAAAACGCACATCACCATCGAAACACTCAAAGAAAAGCTACGGTCCATGCTCGCTCAACAATTTCCGGGCGTCGCATTTTCATTTGAACCCAGCGATGTGGTCAGCCGCGTCATGGCCTTCGGCTCGCCCACCCCGGTGGATGTACTCATCACCGGCCTCGACCTTTTTACCGATTACACCTACGCGCGCAAAGTCATGGCCGCTTTGCGCACCATTCCAGCCCTGCGCGACCTCCATTTCGCCCAAACGCTCGATTACCCCGCCATTGGGGTTGCCATCAACCGTCAGCGGGCCGGCATTCTCGGCTACAGCGTGCGCCGCATTGCCCGTTCGGTCGTAGAGGCAACCTCTTCCAGCCGTTACCTCACCCCCATCTTCTGGAGCGACCCAAAAACCCAGGCGGGCTACCGCGTACAAATTCAGGTTCCCGGCCACAAAATCGCCAACATTGCCGACCTTAAAAATACGCCCATCGGCTCCGTGAATGGTTCGCAGATGCTGCTGCGCAACGTGGCCAAAATTGCCCCGGAAAGTGTCGTCGAAGAGTTTGACCAGCAAAATATGGAATCGCTCGTTTCCATCAATGCCAACATCGCCGGTTCAGACCTCGGCAGCGTATCGCGCCAAATGACCCGCGCGCTTGCCACCCTGCCCCAACCGCCGCGCGGCGTCACGCTGGAAGTCGCCGGGCAGGTTACAACCCTGCACAGCATTCTGGTAGGCCTTGCCGGCGGCCTGATCATCGCCATTCTCGCTATCTTCCTCCTTTTGTGCGCCAATTTTGAATCCCCGCTGCTCGCGCTGACCGTGCTCTCCACCATTCCTTTCGTGCTCATGGGCGTCGTCGTCACGCTCTGGGCCACCGGCACCACGCTTAATATTCAATCTTTCATGGGTGCTATTATGT
Source organism: Planctomycetota bacterium (assembly GCA_021780285.1). Classification (GTDB taxonomy): domain Bacteria; phylum Planctomycetota; class Phycisphaerae; order WQYP01; family WQYP01; genus JABEVB01. The sequence continues at coordinate 3,122 of JAJXZA010000006.1, read as the reverse complement.
CGGTCGGCATTGCGGTGGCCAATGCCATTATGCTTGTAACCTTTGCCGAGCGCAGCCGCGGCGGCGGGTTAAAAGCCGCCGAAGCCGCCGCGGAGGGATGCCGCACCCGTTTGCGCCCCATTCTCATGACCAGCTTCGCCATGATCGCCGGAATGATTCCAATGGCGCTGGGCATCGGCGAAGGAGGCCAGCAGGCCGCCCCGCTCGGCCGCGCCGTTATCGGCGGCCTCGCCGGAGCAACCTTCGCTACGCTCTTTGTACTCCCCGCTATCTTCGTCATTATTCAAAATCACCGCACAACACGCTCGCCTTCTCTCGACCCCGACGATCCCAACGGACGTTTTACTGAAGGCTCCAACGTCGGCACGGCTCTCGTATAACAGGCCGCCTAAAAAGCGCGCAAAATCCCAACAATTCGTTTAGAATCCGCCCACACGGGCCGGTCGCATCGGCCCGTTACCCGGCGCGGCAAACGCACGCGCCCTTAACAAACGCGGCCTGCCGCGCGAAAGGAGCAATCCACATGGACCGTACCCTCATCATTCTCAAACCCGACTGCATCCAGCGCAACCTCATCGGACGCATCATCAGTCGCTTTGAAAACAAGGGACTCAAAATCATCGGCCTCAAAATGATGGCCATCACCCAGGAACTCGCCCATCAGCATTATGCCGTGCACAAAGGCAAACCCTTTTACGACGGCCTCATCCGATTTATGACCAGCGGCCCCGTCGTCGTCATCGCGCTTGAAGGCAACAACGCCATCACCGTTTCACGCGATATGATGGGCGCAACCTTCGGCTTCAAGGCTCAGCCCGGAACCATCCGCGGCGACTTCGGAGTATCCAGCAGCTTTAACCTCATTCACGGCAGCGACTCACCTGAAGCCGCCAAAGCCGAGTTAGAACGCTTTTTCACCCCCAAAGAACTGCTCGAATACCTCCCCGCAACCGCCGGCTGGGTTTATGATTATTCCAGCGGCAAACCGCAGTGACGATGTGTTAAATGCGGTTCGCCCGGTCTACCGCGCCGCCGTCAAATCATGCTCAGGAGATTGCTCGTCATGCTTGTTAAATCCATCGCAAACGTGCCCGCCGAAGCGGTAACGATGCCCGGTGCCTCAGCCGTCAATATGCAAATGCTCCTCGGCCCCGCCGACAACTGCCCCAACTTTGCCATGCGTAAATTCAGCGTTGCGCCGGGCGGCCACACGCCGCGCCACCAGCACAATTACGAACATGAAGTGCTCGTGCTCCGTGGCAGCGGAACGGCATTTTCTACCGCCGGTGAAAAACGCCTCACTCCCGGTGATGTTGTATATGTACCCGCCAACGAGTTGCATCAGTTCAGCAACACCGGCAATGAGCCGTTTGAATTTATCTGCCTCGTGCCGGCGCATGTGCATCGGCCAGGCCCGGCGGCGGCTGTTACACCTGCCGCCACGGCCGCGGGTTGCAGCTAAGGCTTGCAGCACGTCCGCAAGCGACGGCGGAATGAGACATAATTTCTATGGGCGACTGGCGAAGGACGGCCTCATGGGTGTACAGCAACCTAAGTCGGACGCCTTCCATCACTTGTTAGATACCGCTTTGCCTATTGTGATCACCGTCGCCGGTAATGAACTTACCGTCTATACCGAAGCCGCCGCCACCTTCGCCGCCATGATCGCCGACATTCACTCCGCGCGCCAAAACATCTGGATGGAAACCTACATCTTCGCCAACGATGCCAGCGGTCAGGCCGTCGCCGACGCCCTTGTCGCCCGCGCCCGCGAAGGCCTCGATGTCCGGCTCCTTTACGACGCCGTTGGCTCCAAAGATACACCGCCTGCGTTTTTTAAGGTCATGCAGGCCGGCGGCGTTAAGCTTCATGAGTTTCACAGCTTTTGGGAGGGCGTTCGTAAGTTTTCGCCCCTGCGCATTCTCAACCGCCGCGATCACCGCAAACTCCTCATCATAGATGACGCCGTCGCCTACTTCGGCGGTATGAACATCGTAGATCACGGCCGCGATTTTCGTTTCATCGGCATATCTGAAGATGCCGCCCCCACCGTAGGCTGGCGCGATCTGCACCTGCGTCTCACCGGCCCGCAGCAGCAGGAGGTAAGTCAGAGCTTTTTGCGTTCGTGGAGTTACGCCAAAGGAATTCCTCTTCCCTGGCGCCCCACCGAATACCGCCGCGTACGACTGCGCACCACGGACGAATCCATTCATTTCTTTGACAGCGGGCCGGGCCTCAAGTTCAGCCGCGGGCCGCGTGTCTATCGCCGTTTGCTACTGGGCGCCCAGCGCAGCGTCGTTATCGCCATGGCCTATTTTATTCCGGTGGGCCGTGTCATGGGCGAGTTGATGGCCGCCCGCCATCGCGGCGTACGCTTCACCGTGCTGGTGCCAGCCAAGGCCGATGTACGACTGCCGCAACTTGCAACAGATTCCATGTATCGCAAGCTCCTGCGCGCTCGGGTGCGCATTTATGAACGCACCAACCGCATGATGCACACCAAACTCATGATTGTTGACCGCCAGTGGAGCGTGGTAGGTTCCTCCAACATGGACCCGCGCAGCCTCTGGACCAACCTCGAGTTTCTCGCGGTCATTCGTTCGCGTCCGTTTGCTGAAGCCATGAGCGCCATCGCCCGCTACGAGCTGCGCCACAGCCAGCGTGTAAACCTGGCCGACATCGCCCGCCGCGGCCGCCTGCACCGCATCGTCTCGGCCCTGGCCTGGCAACTCCGCTGGTGGCTATAACCCAGCGCCCTGCGGGCCGCGAACACCGGCAAGCAGGAAAGCACGGGGCGCTGCATTCGGTACACTGGCATTCAAACTGCCAACCCTGGCTGGCAGTTCCGGCCGATAATAGGGGAGATTCAGAGACATCATGAAGAGTCTAAATCTGGATGCCGATGAGTATGTTGGCTGGCAAAAATGAAAGAGGGTATTCGTGTAGGAGGTAGTACAAATGGGGAACTGGGAACTACAGCCCCACTTGACACATTTGCGAGCCGGTTGCGTTGTCTCGTCCTCAAAATTCACAAAATTGTATTGGCGTATGGCGTCGAAGGCTGCAGCGGTGCCAATTTGTTGTAAGTTGGTGTCTTAAAGCTTGGCCAAGAAGCTTATCGT
>JAJXZA010000018.1 GCA_021780285.1 Planctomycetota bacterium | reverse complement strand
ACGCAGCGTCTTTGAATTCCTGTATCAGACGGTCAACAACCACTTCGCCGGACGGCCCGTACCTTCACTACTTCCCTCAGGCCCGTGAACGGCTACGATAAACCAGCCCCTGTCGCGGCAGCCCAGCGACCGAGGCCACCCAAACGCAGCGCCCAGAGCACTACTGCCCACCTGCTCAATTATCTCCTGCTCTCGCGGCCCGCAGGGTGCGCTGCGTCGGGCAGCATTGGTGTTTGGTTCACGGTATAATCTCCCGCGACATTGCGCCGGGTGATTATGCTTCGTGAACTTCACATTTCCAATCTCGCCATCATTGCCGATGCTGTTGTGGAATTAAGCCCCGGCCTGAACTGCTTTACCGGACAAACCGGCGCGGGCAAAAGCCTGGTCATCGGCGCTTTGGAAATTTTATTGGGCCTTAAATCGCCGCAGAATATGCTGCGGCCCGGAGCCGCCGAGGCCCGTGTCACCGGCGTGTTTTACCTTGAAAGCGCTGTCATACGCGCCCGGCTCTCGCAGGCCGCCGATATTCCCCTGGCGGCCGAGCCGGAGGTGGTGCTGGCGCGGCGCATTTTTGAAAGCGGCCGCACCAGTGCTTCAATCAATGGCACGCCTATTTCAGGTCAGGCGCTCAAAATCATCGGCGAGGCGCTGGCGGACATTCATGGTCAGCATGATGCGCAGTTTCTGCTTAAGCCGGTCAATCAGCTTGCCGTGCTCGATGACTTCGCCGCGTCCGCAGATGCGGCGGCGCAGTTTGCGGCTCTGCATGCCCAGCGCCGGCAGGTGGCCGCCAACCTTGCCGAGCTTGAAGGAGCCCAAGCTCTTCGTCGCCAGCAGATGGAACTGTGTGAGTTTCAGCTTGCGGAAATAGACGAAGCGCAATGTACGCCGGGCGAGCTTGAACCGCTGGTCAACCGCCAGCGCATGCTCGCCAATGTTGAAAAAATAAAGTCTCATGCCGGCAGCGCGTATGGGGCGCTTTATGAAGATGAAGGCGCGGTGATCGGCCGGCTTAAAACCATCGCGGCGGTATTGCTGGAACTGACCGAACTTGATGCGAGCCTGACCGAAGTTGCCGGCCAGGTTAAAGATGCCACCATAACGCTCGATGATGCGGCTTTTTCGCTGCGGCGCCACATAGACAAGCTGGATATTGATCCCGAAGAACTTGCCGCCGCCACCCAGCGGTTGAACTTGCTGTATCGGCTCATCGGCAAGTATTGCGGATCTAATGGTACGCTCAACGACCTGCTGGAGTTTCGGCAATCGGTCGGCGCGCAGCTTGAAACGCTTCGCCGTCAAAGCGCCGACGTAACCGAGCTGGCCCGGCAGGTGACCTCGCTCGAAACGCAGATGGACGAATTGGGCCGCGTGCTGTCAAAAAAGCGGCGCGATGCGGCCAAAAAGCTGGCGCCTCTGGTGCATCAACAGCTTGCCGACCTGGGTATGAAAGAGGCGCAATTTCTCGTGGAGTTCAGCCCGGTTACTGCCGAGGTAAATGCGTTTTCCGGCGGAAAGTCGTTGGCCGGTCTGCCTGCGGGCGAGGCCGAGCGATTTACCTCTCCGGGCGGTTTGGAGAGCGTAGAGTTTATGATAGCGCCCAACCCGGGTCAGCCCGCGCGGCCGCTGCGAAAAATCGCCAGCGGCGGAGAATTATCGCGGGTGATGCTGGCGCTGAAAACAATTCTCGCCCATGGCGATCGCGTGAGCGTGCTGGTGTTTGATGAAATTGACGCCAATGTGGGCGGCCGCATGGGCGGGGTTATCGGCGAAAAACTCAGCCATCTGGCCCGGGGCTGCCAAATTTTGTGCATCACGCATTTGCCGCAGATCGCGGCGTTTGCCCAGCGGCATTTGTCCATACGCAAAGAAGTGAGCGGCGGCGAAAGCTTTACACGCGTAAGCCCGCTGGAAGGCGCCGCCCGCGTGCAGGAACTCGCGGAAATGATCACCGGCAAAGCGGTGACTGAAACATCGCTGCGCCAGGCGCAGGAATTGCTGCAGATCGGGCAGGCCGCAGAACAACAGGCAGCGCGTCCGACGTACAAGCCTGAAACAGCTAAAATCGCTTCGACCGCCGGAAACAAAAAGAGTCGCGGCAGCATTGCCAGGGTCGGAAGCGAGTCAGATCGTTCTACACCTGTTCGGCGGCGTTAGTAGAGGCAGCGAGGCGGTTAGCATTGCTCTGGTTGTCAGCACCGGTTATTTCACGGGGCCGGCGAAGTAGCCGTCGGGCCAGCGGCGCAGCCAGCTTGGGCCGGAGATGTGCAGCGGCACAGAGCCGGGCGAAGCAACGCCATGCCTTTCAAGCAGGGAGCCTTCTTCAAGGTAAAGCTGTGATCGGGCGTTGAGGTAGGCTACGACAGCCTGAGCCTCGGCGAGCTTCGCAGAGAGCAGGTTACTCTGGGCGACAGCCACCTGCAGTGATGTGGTGGCACCCACGCGGAACTGGCCTATTTCACTTCGCAAGGCCTCGGCTTGGGCAAGGCTTGTGGCATGCGTGGCGGAAATTTGCTCGCGGTCGGTTTCGGTGGTGATATAGTCGCTCCGTACTGCAAGCTGCACCTGCTGCACTAGGTTAGCCAAAGCCGCCTCCTGCTGGTCGCGGGTGAGCAGGGCGTTGTTGTAAGCAGCCCGTGGGGCCCGGTTGAACAATGGATAGTTATAGGTAACCCCGGCCAGGGCCTGGTAGTCCGAGCCATGGAGATTGCCGATGGCTTGACCAAACGAGTTGGCATAGCCGGTTTTTCCCAGCGTAATAAACACGTCAAGTTTGGGTAAAAGACCATTGCGGGTTTGCACCACCTGCAGATCATTCTGCTGAATTTGCAGGCGAGTTTCATTGATAAGCGGGCTGAGCTTAAGGGCCAGTTTAACATGTGCCGCCACCGGCGCCGGCAAATCTCGCGGCGGGGTGGGCAGGTTGATGAGTGTCACAGTTCGGCGCCAAAAAGCCGAGTGGGGCGGGCTGATGAGGCTTAGCAGCGTGATTCGGGCGATTTTGAGATTACCCTGAGCGCTGATAAGCGATTCGCGTTCCAGTGCCACCTGGGCCACGGCGGCCGGCAACTGCGAGCCTGCGGTGCGGCCGACGCGAATGAGTTCGCGGGTTTGCTGCTCCTGCTCCTCGGCGACGCGCAGGGCATCCTGCACGATGCCGATGTTGGTGATGGCCAGGGCGTAATTCCAATAGGCTTGCTCCACCTGCGAGGCGACCGAGAGGGCCACCCCCTGAAGGTTGTAATCGGAAATTCGCCGGCCCAGCTCAGCTTCGTGGATGGCGGCAAGATTCGCCTGAATGCTGCCGCCATTAAGCAGCGCCTGTGTGACTGTAAGACTAAGGCTCGTGCTGTCGCTTTCGCCGGCGCCTTCGCCGTTGTTAAGCGAACTGTTAACGCCGGCCTGCACGGTGGTGCCGGTGGGAAAAAGCTGCTGGGCGCTGAAGTAGCCGTTGAGCGAGTTGTTTGTGGCGTATCCGCCCGAGGAGCCTCCGCGTGAGTTTCCGCCGGAAAGGCCGGCCGAAAGCTGCGGGTCATAAACAGCTCTCTGCGCTTCAATGGCATTTTGCGCCAGCGCAGGCCCGTAGCGCTGTACCAGTATCTGGGGGTTTTGGCGCAGGGCCAGCAAAATGGCGCCGTTGAGCCCAAGCTCAATGGGCTTTGCGGCTTGCGATGCCGTTGCGGTATCGCGGGTTGCTGTGGGCATACTTCCGCCAGCGGGTACTATGATGTTGCCTGGGGGCAGCGTGGCGCTGGCAGCGGTGCGGCCCACGGCGGCCGTGCCGGCGTTTGTGACAGTCGTGCTTGCGGCCACCAGGCCAATGGCACATGCCGCACCGATAATAGATTTTCGCTTGATTGCCGACGCTGGTTTATTCATAGCGCAAAGCCTCTATGGGGTTGAGTTGTGCCGCCCTCCACGCGGGATAATATCCGAAAAATATGCCGATACCGGTCGCAATGCTCATAGCGATGACGACGTTGGACGTCTGCACCTGCGCGACGAATTTCTGAAAGTGAATGAAATGCGAGAGCGTCACACCCATCACCGCTCCGAGTGCGCCTCCTAAGACGCTTACGAGGACCGCTTCGAGCATGAATTGGCGGAGGATATCGCCGTTGCAGGCGCCGATGGCCTTGCGCACGCCGATTTCGCGGGTGCGTTCGGTAACAGTCACCAGCATGATGTTCATAATGCCAATGCCGCCGACCAGAAGTGAAATGCCCGCGACAGCGCCCAAAAACAACGTAAGCGTTTCGGTTACGCGCGAGACGGTCTGCAGAAGTTGCTCCTGACTGAATATCTGAAAATCGCTTGGATCGCCAAAAAGCAAATGATGCCGCCTTCGCAGAACCGCAATGCACTCATTGAGTACTTTCTTCACGTTGGCTTTGCCGGCCATCTGCATATCTATGTGGTCAAGGTAAGCACGACCGAATATTTGATCCATGCCGGTGGTGTAAGGAATAAGCACCTGATTGTCGGGATTAAACCATCCACGGCTGCCTTTGGATTTTAGAATTCCGATGACCGTAAATTGGTTGCCGGCAATATTGATGGTCTGGCCGATGGGGTTAAGCACGCCGAAAAGATCGTATGCGGTTTGCGGCCCGAGCACCGCGACATGCGCTTCCAGCCGCGTCTCAAAATCGTTGAACATGCGGCCTTTGGCAATAGTGTAGTTGTGCACCACCAGCAAAGTCGTGGCGCAACCCACCACTTCGCAATTAGTGTTTTTGTTCAGATAGGTTACCTGCTCGCCCTGGCCCAGCACAGGGGTAACCCGGCGAATTTGCGGCACGTCGCGCAGCAGCGCCCGGGCGTCACCGACGGTAAGATTCTCCCGCGTGGCGTTGATTACGCCGTTGGTGCCCGTCCACTTTGGAAGAACCGCCAGAAGATTTTTGCCCATCGCAGAAATATTCGACAGCACCTGCTGCTGCATGCCGTGGCCCAGCGCCAGCATGGTGATTACCGAGCCAACGCCGATAATCATTCCCAGCATGGTCAAAAGCGTGCGGAGTTTATTGGCCGCAAGGCTCCGAAGCGCAAGTTTAATGGTGGTCCAGAACAGCATAATGTTTACCGAATTTATCGCGCCCAGGACGCGGACACTCCTCTAATGATGGCGAATCCATTTACTATCATAATCCCCGCTGTACACCACAATCTTCTGGCCGAGTTTAAGGCCGTCAAGCACCTGCCATTGCCGACCGTTATTGACGCCCAGCTTAACCGGCGTGAGCGTTTGTTTGCCGTCAGGGCCTACGACATTGACAAAATCCTTGCGACCCTGCACCTGTACGGCCTGTAGCGGAATATATACGACGTTGTGCAGGCGGTCAGCGACGATGTCCACCTCGGCGCTCATATTGGGTTTCAGAAGTTGCTTATCTTTTCCAAGCACCTCGACGTTTACCGGAAAGGTAATAACGTTGGAGTTATTGGTTCCCACCGGTCCCATCTGCACAACTTTGCCAAGAAATACTTTGCCGGGATAGGCCGAGCCGGTGATGTATACGGTATCTCCGAGGTGAACTTTGTCTATATCGCTTTCGTTGACGTTGGCGAGCACATAAATGTGCGAAAGATCCACCAGCGTTAAAATGGTGGTACCCCCGCCGACGTTGGTAAGTGCCGACGAAATAACCTGGCCAATTTGCACAGCCACATTTGATACCACACCCGTCAATGGCGCCATTACCTTGGTATAGGAGAGGTTGATCTGCGCTTGCTGAACAGCTACCTTGTTAGATTCCACGGCAACATTGGCGAGTTTAACACTCTGGGCCTGTAATTTTACCTGTAAGGCTTCGGTCTTCAGCTTGGTAACAGCCGCCTGGGCCAAAGCCACGCTAGCTTGGGCCTGAGTGAGAGTGGTCTTGGCATTATCGTAATCTTCCTGGCTGTCAAGATTCTCTTTTAGCAGCGTGGCTGTGCGATTGAGCAGAATCTGGTCGTTGGCGGCCGCTGCCTGTGCTGAAAGAAGGTTGGCATTTGCCGTAGCGGTGTCGGTAAGAAGATTTTGTTGGGCTACCTTAAGATTCAGTTCTGCTGTCTGATATTGAAACTGTGTCTGTTCGAGATTACGCTGGGCCACCTCCAGTGCCTGCTCTTCAGGAGTGGGATCCACCTCCAGCAGCAGGTCACCCTGCTTGACAACGGCACCAAGCTGGAAGGGAAGTTTAACGATTTGCCCGCCTGCTTGGCACTTGATGTCCACGTTTTGATTCGCGTTGACTGTGCCGGAGCATGCTACATCCACCACCATCAGTCCCTTTTTGACCAATGCGGTTTCTACCGGGTTGGCGGCCGGCGCCGAAGCAGTCTGTTTATTGAAGTAAAACCAGATGCCGCCTGCGATGGCCGCGAGTACGATAATGACAACGACAGCTTTTTTGAACATGGAACTTTCTTGCTAATCTGGACTAAAAATATATCAGTATGGCTGGGCCTGTTACCGCTTTAATTACCCGTGCTGTGTGGCTCGCTTTGGTTAATCTCCTATCTTGGCAGCAAAACTCGCCGCCGGCACGCCATCGCGCAAAACTTTTCCGTCGCGCATATTGATTTCCCGTGGGCAAAAGGCCGCAATGTCCGGATCATGCGTGACAATCAAAATCGTACGCCCCTGCTGATGCAGCGTCTCAAAGAGCTTTAATATTTCATCACCGGAACGGCTGTCAAGATTACCGGTGGGTTCGTCGGCGAGAATGATGGCCGGATCCGTCACAATGGCCCGGGCGATGGCTACCCGTTGCCGCTGCCCGCCGGAGAGTTGGTTTGGTTCGTGATCCAACCGATCGCCAAGACCAACTATTTCCAGTGCTTCGCGTGCCTTAGCCGCCGCATGGTGCCGTCCGGCATATAGCAGCGGCAGCTCAACGTTTTCCACCGATGAAAGACGCGGCAGCAGGTTAAAACTCTGAAAAACAAAGCCGATGCGCCGGTTGCGAATGCGAGCAAGCTGATCGCTCTTAAGTTTGGATACATCTTCCCCGGCTATGAAATAGTCGCCCGAATCAGGGGAATCCAAGCAGCCGAGAATATTCATAAGAGTAGATTTTCCGCTGCCGGAAGAGCCGGTAATCGCCACCAGTTCGCCTTCGTGAATTGTCACGCTTACCCCATCCAAGGCACGAACCTCCGCGCCGCCGACCACATAACGTTTGACGACATTATGAGTTCTGATCAGGCCCGGCCCGGCAGCAACCGCGCCCACCCGGCTTTTCAAGCGAGCTGGCGCTGGGGCTGTTTGTGTCATGAGTTCTACAGGTCGCATGACCTACTTCCTTTCGCGGCGCATCGCAAACTCAAAGTGTAACGCCTTCACACTGCTAAGTGAAACGCCGCACGACATAATTTCTTGCCGGAACCCGCGCAAATTTACGTTATCGGATGCCGAAATGGTGCGGCTGTGGCTCAAAAAGCAGAATAACACATGGCCTGCTTTGCTTTTGTCGTCGTCTGCGGTTCTGACCTGAAGGCACAGCGGCCTTGATTAGCGACGGCGTAACAATTAAAAAGACCAACAAAAGACCAACAGGGTTTGCAGGATTGATCGGGTTGCTTTTTTGCTTTCCACGATGATTACTCATTTGTATTTTTCATTTACTGCGGGTTATAATTCGTGGCTCGCTCGCCCTCATCGTCTAGAGGCCTAGGACACGGGCTTTTCACGCCTGTAACTGGGGTTCGAATCCCCATGAGGGCATTATTGCCGGCGCTACGGTGCGCCGGCCCGGCGGCCTGGCGACCAGTAGTTTTTTGAGGTTCAAATGTCCATCAAGGCGATTGATTTGCGGCGCGGTGTCGCCGTGGAATACAACAACAAACTCTATGTGGTGCATGATTTTGCCAAGGTGTCCAAGGGCAATTGGCGCTCGTTTATGCAGGTGAAGCTGAAAGACACACAAACCGGCAGCATCATCGAGCAGCGCTTTCGCGTGGACGACACGCTTGAGCAGGCTTTTCTCGAACAAAAGCCCATGGAATACCTGTATTCTGAAGGCCAGACGCATCACTTCATGGACCTTAACGATTTTGAACAGCTTGAACTCTCCGGCGATGTGGTGGGCGATGCGGTGAAATATCTTAAGCCCAATACGCAGGTGCAAATTACTATGTACCAGGGCAAGCCGTTTTCGGTGGAACTGCCGAACACCGTGGAACTTGAAATTGTAGACTGCCCGCCCAGCATGAAAGGCGCCACCGTCAGCAACGTGGGCAAAGACGCCACGCTCGAAACCGGGCTGGTGGTCAATGTTCCCGATTTTATTACCCAGGGTACAACCGTGCGGGTGGATACCCGCACCGGTGAATACCTTGGCCGCGTGAATGATTAATTGCCCGCGCGGGCAAAACACCGGCGGTTTGGCGTTTGACCACATCTTTGGCGGGCGCACCCTTTTGGCCCGCCATGCTCTGGATAAAACCCATGCCTGACTCTCCACCATTGCCACCGGATAACTCCTCCGGCAACCCGCACGATGCGTCGTCGCCAGCTTCCAAACCCGGCGGCAACCCAGAATCAGCGCCCGAAGGAGCACCGCCCGGTTCGCCTTATGGTGGTGAGCTAAAGCCCATGAGCGGCTCGGCGGGCACACGCGGGCCGGGGCAATCGAACCCATCGCCGGGGCCGCGGCAAGTCATCCTTAAGCCGCCGCGTTTTATCGTTCGTACTCTGCTTCTGCTGGCCGAGCCGCACTACTGGGCCAAAGCGGCGCTGTACCCGCTGCGCTACACATTGTGGCCGCTTATTTTTGTCGCTTTGATTTCGGGCGGCATTATTGGCTCGCGCCTCGCCGGCGACGGGCTTAAGCAAATGAATCGTATCGCCCAAGGCTATGACGCCATGTACGCACCGATGGTCATCAGCGACGGTAAGCTCTCGGTTGCGGCCAACTCCAAAAAGCCGCCGTTTCATATTGAAAGCGCGGGCATTTCCATTCAGATCGCGCAAGGTCCCGCGGTGACGCCGGCGCCGGCGGCAACGACGATGCTCATCACGCCAACCGCGATAGATGTCCATGAAATCAGCGGCCAGCAGGTGATGATCCCCATGAGCCGGGTGCAGCGGCTGCTTCTCGCGGCGGGCGGTTCAACGCTTTCTGTTAAAACGCCGGTGGCACAGTTGCCTGCGGTGCAAATTAATTCCGCCTCGCTGCAGGAGCTGCTTCAGCGGAGCGGTGGAGTCATTTACTGGCTGATTGCCTGGTGCGCGGGCATAGTGGCATGGGGGCTTATGCTGCTGTGGAGCGCCATAATGGGGCTGCTGGCGATGGTGCTGGTGGCCATGATCAATCGCGACATCGGCATGCCGGCCCGTGTTGCGGCCCGCATTGCCTTTGCCGTGATGGTTCCGCTGGTGGCTTTGCAGGCGGTGCTGGCACTGTTGGGCTTGACGCCCGGCGAGGTAAGCGGCGCGGCCCTGGGCGTGCTGCAGGCACTGTGGATGATGGCCCCGCTGGCAATGGCCCTGTGGGCCGGCTCGCTGGCCAACCGCATGTTCAA
>JAJXZA010000315.1 GCA_021780285.1 Planctomycetota bacterium | reverse complement strand
TAATATCCACCAGATTCTTGCCGATGTCGTGTACGTCGCCTTTGACGGTGGCCAGCACCATGACGCCGCGGCTCTGGCCCTGCGCCTTGGGCATAAATGGCTGCAGGTAGGCGACGGCGGTTTTCATAACCTCGGCGCTTTGCAGCACAAACGGGAGCTGCATCTGTCCGCTGCCGAATAACTCGCCGACGACCTTCATGCCGGCGAGCAGGTGGTCGTTGATGATGTCGAGCGGCGCATGCTTCTGCATCGCCTCATCCAAATGCGCCGAAAGCTTTTGTTTGTCGCCGTCAATGATGTGGCGTTTGAGTTTTTCTTCCAGCGGCAACTGCTCGGTGGTGTCGGCCTCGCGGGCCGGAGCGCCCAGCGTGCTTAAGAGACCCAACGGGTTGTAGTCGGCGGTGGAGCGATCGTAAATGAGATCGAGCGCCCATTGGTAATGTTCGGGTTCAATTTTATTCTGCGGCAATATTTTGCTCGCATGCACAATAGCCGAGGTAAGGCCGGCTTTCACGCACTCGTTAAAAAATGCGCTGTTGATCACCAGTCGTGCATAGGGCTTCAGGCCGAACGAAACATTGGAAAGGCCCAGCGTGGTGTGGCAGTTGGGAAACTCGGTGCTGATGCGGCGGATGCCCTCAATGGTTTCCAGTGCGAGGCGGCGCACTTCGTCCTGACCGGTGACGATGGGGAATATCAGCGGGTCAAAGTAAATGTCGGTTTCAGGTATGCCATACTTGTTAACCAGCAGGTCGTAAAGCCGGCGGGCAATGGCCACCTTGCGGTCGGCGGTTTTGCCCATGGCTTCAACTTTGTCCTCGTCAATGGTTCCGGCGACAACAGCCGCGCCGTATCGCTTGAGCAGGGCGGCCATTTTTGCGAGTTTTTCTTCACCATCTTCGAGGTTAATGGAGTTGACAATGCACTTGCCCGGGGCCACCTGCAGGCCGGCTTCGACAACGTCAAGCTGGGTGGAATCTATCATGAGCGGGGCGGTTACTTCTTTGGCGAAGCGCCGCACCACTTCGTGCATATCGGGTACGCCATTGCGGCCGACATAGTCCACGCAAACATCCACTACATGCGAGCCTTCTTTAACCTGCTCGCGGCCGATAGACACCAGTTGGTCCCAATCTTGAGCCAGCAGGCAGTCGCGGAACTTTTTGGAACCATTGGTATTGGTGCGCTCGCCGATAATAAGTATCGAATTATCCTGCCGCGCCGGCACCGAGGCATAAAGCGAAGACACCGCCGATGTGGCGGCAACGGTGGGAGCGCCAAACATGCCGCGTGAAGCCGGTGTAAGGCCGGCTACGGCCTGCGCGACGGCGGCAATGTGTTTGGGTGTGGTGCCGCAGCATCCGCCGACGATGTTAACGCCGAAAGCGGTGACAAACTCCCGATGCGCTTTGGCGAGTTCTTCGGGGCCAAGCGGAAAATGCGTTTTGCCATCATGCAGCACCGGCAGGCCCGCGTTGGGCTGTACCGATAGATAGCGCGTGCTTTCGCGGCTGAGTGTTTCCACATGCGGCCTCATGAGTTCAGGCCCGGTGGCGCAGTTCATGCCCAGCACATCCACCGGCAGGGCTTCGAGGGTTGTGATAACGCTGCTCATTTCGGTGCCGAGCAGCATGGTGCCCACCGTTTCCATGGTAACCTGCACCATGATGGGCACGCGGCGACTTTGCTCGCGCATGATGTCGAGGGCCGCGATGACGGCAACTTTGGCCTGCAGCAGGTCGAAGCAGGTTTCGATGAGAATTGCGTCTACGCCGCCATCAAGCAGGCCACGAACCTGCTCCTGGTAGCTATCGAGCATGATGTCGAAAGTGGTGTTGCCCAGCGTAATGGCCTTGGTGCCCGGCCCTATGGAGCCGGCGACAAAGCGCGGTCGCCCCGGAGTCGAAAACTTATCGGCGGCTTTGCGGGCAAGCCGGGCGGCGGTGCGATTAATTTCGCGGCAGCGGTCCTGCAGCCCAAACTCGGCCAGCACAATTTTACTGGCGCCAAACGTATCGGTTTCAACCGTATCAGAGCCGGCGGCATAATACCGCGTATGAATGTCTTCAATAACGTCAGGCCGGCTCAACACCAGCACTTCGGGGCAGTTTTCAAGATTCCAGAAATCGGTGAGTTTAAGGTCGGCTTCAAAAATCTGGGTGCCGAGGCCGCCGTCAAATACCATCACGCGTTGGCGCAGTGCATCTAAAAATGGATGCTGGGCCATGGGGCGTTCAAATGCAGTGTTAGGAATGTAATTGACAATGTTCATATTGCGATTTACCCAGTTGAATTAGCGGCGCGGTTTAGGATTATGTCTGCCAAAATTACGCGAATCGCGGCCAAACTTGCCGTGAGCCATACGTCGCGCTCCGCCCGGCACAAAGCTGCGTGCTGGCGGACGTGGGGATTGGGTGGGTCTGCGACCTGCTCCATCGAGCGGCCGGTTGAGGCCAGTTGGTGCGCGGCTGACGGCCGGGCGGCCGGGGGTGGTGCGGCGCTGGCCGGCCTCGGCTGCAATGCGGCGGCGCTCTTTGGCCATCTCTTTGTTTTCAAACCAGGCCTGCGTGGCGGCTCGTTTTTGCTCATGAAAGTCGGCGGAGGTCGCCTTGCGCAGCCACGCTACTTCCTGTTCGGTAAGCCGGCGAAATTGGCCCGGCTCAAGGCCTTTAAGGGTAATTTTCTCGGCCATGGCTACGCGAAACAGATCGCGAACTTTATGGCCCGTGCGGGCCAGCACGCGGCGAATTTCGCGGTTTTTACGTTCCACCAGTCGCACTTCCAGTACGGTGTCGTGGCGGTCGCGGGCCAGCAGGCGCAAGCGAAAGCCTTCGCTTTTAACGCCCGGCCCGGTGCCCTGCTCGGGTCCGAGCCATACGCCTTTGCGCAGTCGCTCGATCGCGTCGGCTCCCATGCGGCCATCTACGCGCACCACATACGTTTTTTCGACGCCATAACGCGGATGCGTCAATCGGTGCGCCAACTCTCCATCGTTGGTCATCATCAGCAGTCCGCGAGCGTCCATGTCGAGCCGGCCGACGGGAAAGACCCTCTCGGTGATGCCGGTCATAAGCTCGCCGACGGTTTTGCGGTCCGCGGGATCGTGGTTGGTCACCAGTACGCCCTTGGGTTTGTGCAGCAGGTAATAGGCGTGCGTTTCCTGCTTAATGGGTTCGAGCAGCTGCTCGCCCACGGTTATTTGATCGCTGTCCGGGTTAATAAGAATGGGCAAAGTGGTTTTGATTTCGCCATTGACGCGCACCTGCCCCTGTGTAATAAGCTCTTCGCACTTGCGGCGGGAGGCGATGCCGCAGTCGGCCATGAATTTTTGCAATCGGATGTTCATAAGTAATGATGTTGTGTAAACGCCCTGTCAGCCCGGTAAATGCCGCAGCGTTAATCAGGCAACGCAGCCTCCAAAATAACCAGCGGGCTTACAACATTAACGCGCGGATTGTTAAGTTTGGCCGGCAGCAGCACCGTTTCGCCCGGCGCGATCGCGGTGATGGGTTGATTGTCGCCCTGCAGCAGCGCCTGTCCGGCGAGCACTATCCAGACCAAAGCCCGGCCTGTGGGCAGTGGTTCTACCCCTGACGCCAGCGACCGGCGCTGGAGCGTAAAATATTCACAATGCACCAGAGGCGTGTTCTGCCAATGTTTGTCGGCGGCTGCGGCGTGCGGCGGCAGCGCCGCAGCCGGTGCTCCAAAGTTTATAACCTCTAACGCCTCGGCCACATGAAGTTTGCGCGGCTTGCCATCTGCGCCAAGGCGGTTCCAGTCAAACACGCGAAAGGTGGTGTCGCTGGGGGTTTGAACTTCCGCCACCAGCACGCCAGCGCCCAATGCGTGCACCGTGCCCGATGCGAGGTAATGGCAGTCGCCGGGTTTGACGGCAACGGTTTGCAGCAAATTGGCCACTGTGCCATCGGCCAGAGCGGCTTTGAAGCTTGCGGCATCCACCCCGGGCTTTACGCCCTTGTATATTTTCGCCCCCGGCTCGGCGGCAAGCACATACCATGCTTCGCTTTTAAGATGCGTTCCGGGATGGCTTTTAACATAGGCGGCATCGGGGTGCACCTGCACCGAAAGGTCCCGACGGGCGTCCAAAAATTTTATCAAAAGCGGAAAATACCCCGTGGTGGGGGCTTTGGCCGGCCCAAAAATTTCTTCGCCATGCTCTTTAAGCACCCTGCGCAGCGGATGACCCTGCAAAGGGCCGTTGCCGATGGTGCTTGAAAGGCTGCCGTCGCTGGCGGCTCCGGCTGAGTCGCTGCCGACCGAACCGGGGGGTAAATCGGCAAGTTCCCACGATTCACCGACGTTGCGGCTGCGAAGAGACGCGGGCACGGGGCGGCCCAGCACCGCAACGAGGTTGCGGCCGCCCCAGATGCGTTCCTGAAATACCGGATGGAACTTAAGTGGATACATATAGCCTCATAGCATACACGCTGCCGCGCCCGTCGCTTGCCTGGCGAGGCAAATTACACTATCATTATATCCGGATGAACGGATTATTGCCAGACAATTCCACCGGAGCCAAACCCGCCGCCGCCCAATGGGCCGAGCTGCTGCGAACACTCGCCGATCCCATGCGTCTGCGCATCATACGCCTTTTGGAGCAGGCCGCCCAGTCCGGCCTGCGCGTGGGCGAACTCGCCGCCGCCCTTAAATCGCCGCAATCCACCGTCAGCCGACATATTAAAGAGCTGGCCGATGCCGGCCTTACCGCCGCGCAGCGCGAGGGTACCTCGTCGTTGTATCGGCTAAGCGATGCTTCGGCTCGCGGCTCGTTGAAGCAATTGCGGGCCTTGGCCGGCGATTATGTAAAAAACGACCCGCAAATGCAGACCGACGCCCGCCGGCTCGCACGCGTGCTTGAACGCCGCTATGACGGGCCGGATGGCATTTTCAGCCAGCTGGCACCCGATTGGGACAACATCCGGCGGCGCTGGTTTGGCGACACCTTTCAGCTTGAAGCCATGCTTGCGGTGCTTAACCCGCAGTGGGTAATCGGCGACCTTGGCGCCGGTACCGGGGCCATGCTGCCGCTGCTGTGCCCGCATGTGGCCAAGGTGATCGCCATTGAACCATCCGCCGCCATGCTCAAGGCGGCCCGCCGCCGGGTGGCAGACCTTAAGCTCGAAAATGTGGAACTTGCTCAAGGCTCGCTGGAGCATTTGCCCATCGCCGGGCAAACGCTGGATGTGGCGCTGGTGCTGCTGGTGCTTCATCATGTGGCCGACCTGGGCGTAGCACTGGCAGAAATGCACCGGGCGCTCAAGCCCGGAGGCCTGCTGCTGGTGGTAGACCTGTTGCCGCACAAAATTACCATGTTTCGCGAAAAAATGGGGCACCGCCGCATGGGCTTTGACCCGGCGGAACTCATGCTTCAACTCGCCGCCGGCGGCTTTGACGGCGCCCGCTGGCACACGCTGCCGGCAAGAGCAAGCCGTTCGCCCGAGGCCCGTGTAGCCGTACCCGATTTGTTTGTGTTGCGGGCCGTACGTTCGCCCGCTGTTGTTTCAGCGCCAGCCGCCAACTAGCCGGGTGGCAGCGCACAAATGGCTTATTGAGCCGGAAAGGGAATATCTCATGGCTGTAAAGCACGACGTGAAGGATCTTTCGCTTGCGAAAGAGGGAAAAAAGCGCATTGAATGGGCCGACAAGGACATGCCCGTGCTGCGCATGGTGCGCGAGCGCTTCGCCAAAGAAAAGCCGCTGGCCGGCTATCGCATGGCGGCGTGCCTGCATATCACCACCGAAACCGCCAACCTGGCCCGCGCCCTGCAGGCCGGCGGGGCGGAACTCGCACTCTGCGCCAGCAACCCGCTTTCAACCCAGGATGACAATGCCGCATCGCTGGTGTCCGACTTCGGCATTTCGGTTTACGCCATCAAGGGCGAAGACCGCGATACCTACTACCGGCACATGAACACCGCACTGGACATCAAGCCCAACGTCACCATGGATGATGGGGCCGATCTGGTAAGCCTGCTGCACTCCAGCCGCAGCGACCTGGCGGGCAACGTTGTCGCCTCCATGGAAGAAACCACCACCGGCGTTATTCGCCTGCGCGCCATGGAAAAAGCCAACATCCTCAAGTTTCCGGTCGTGGCGGTTAACGACGCCCAGTGCAAACACTTTTTCGACAATCGCTATGGCACCGGCCAAAGCACCGTTGACGGAGTTATTCGCGCAACCGATCACCTGATTGCCGGCAAAAAGGTTGTCGTATGCGGCTACGGCTGGTGCGGCAAGGGCGTGGCCTCTCGTGTGCGCGGCCTTGGCGCCAATACCATTGTTACCGAGATCAATCCGATTCGCGCCATTGAAGCCACCATGGATGGCTTTTGGGTTATGCCCATGAGCGAGGCGGCTAAAATCGGCGATGTGTTCATTACGGTTACGGGCAACATGCACGTGATTCGCCAGGAACACTTTGACCTCATGAAAGACAACGCCCTGGTGTGCAACTCCGGCCACTTCAACGTGGAACTCGACCTCGACACACTGGAGAAAAAGGCTAAATCAATCCGCAAACAGGTTCGCGAGTTTGTGGATGAATACACACTCGCCAATGGACGGCGCATTCAAGTGTTGGGCGAAGGCCGTTTGATTAACCTTGCCGCCGCGCACGGGCATCCGGCCTCAGTCATGGACATGAGCTTTGCCGTACAGGCCTTGGCCACCGAATGGGCCTTGAAAAACAAAGGCAAACTGGGCAAGCATGTGCACGATGTACCGCTGGAAATTGACGAATGGGTTGCGGCCCTCAAGCTTGAAAGCATGGGCATCACCATTGACAAGCTCACAGCCGAGCAGCAAAAATATCTCGCCAGCCACGACATGGGCACCTGATGGCCGCCCGCGGGCGGGTTCTAACTGGCAAAATGGTTTTTGGCGGAGCGCTGCGGTACGTTGCAGCGATCCGCTTTAGTTTTTGCCGGCGGCTTTGGTTTATAATCAAGGCGCTCGCACCACCTCGCCTCGTTTGGCGTACAGTAATTTGCACGGCGTGTGCTTTACGCTCCGCCATATTGCCGGTAAAACTCTTGGGCGGCCGTGCATGCGAGTGCATCCGCGCACGTTTGTTGTGGGCCGGTTACAGTTGGCTGCTTAGAATGCCTGGCCGACTGTTCGCCGGCTCTATGTGAGCACCGGCCCATGTAAATAGAGAAAGGCCGCAATGGTAGCCGACGCCAAACCTGTAAGCCTTCAGGCGCTGCTGATGTGCGATGTCGTAGCGCACAGCGAGCGGCTAAGCTCACTGAATATCATCGGTATTTTTCATGCCATTCGCATGACGGCCTTTCCGGCTGCTATGCCGCATTTCAGTGTATATGTGGCATGGGTGGGCGGCTCGCCCGAAACACCGCTGGAGGTGCGATTAATTGATCCGGACGGCAAGGTAATCACAGCCTCTAAACCGATGCCTCCGGCTCCGCTTTTCGATTCTTCGCTGCCGCAACAATCGGTTATTGTATTTGGCGGCGTGCGTGTGGAAAAACCTGGCAACCACGCAATACAGGCTTTTGCGGGAAGAGAATATTTGGGTGAAGCACCGCTGCGCATTGATTGATGATTATTAAGTACCTGACGGTGCTCTCAAAATAGGGTGTAGCCTTACTTTTTCAGGAGAAGTTCATGGCAACTCCACTCCGTTGTTTCCAGTACATTATAGTGCTCGTGGCCGGCGTGCTGTCTGCAGTATGCAGCGCCGTTGCAACAGCCACGCCGCCGGGGGCGGCCAAGGTCATCCCGGTATTTCCTCATTTAAACGTTCCCACAAGTCAGCAAACCGTAGCCAATTATGCGTGGCCCACATTGCAATACTTTCCCGCGCCCGCGGCCAAGGCCAATGGGGCGGCCGTCGTTATTTGCCCCGGCGGCGGTTACGTTGAAGAGGTCATGCAGTGGGAAGGGTATGGTCCCGCCGCATGGATGAATAAGCTGGGTGTTACGGCATTTGTGCTTAAATACCGCTTGCCTAAGGGTAAGCTCCCGCGGAGCGGCGTGCCGTGGCCGCTGCAGGATGTGCGGCGCGCGGTACAAATTATTCGTGCACATGCGAAGCAATGGCATATTGACCCGCACCGCATCGGCGTCATGGGTTTTTCGGCGGGAGGGCATCTGGCTTCCATGGCCGGAACGCACTGGGTTCCGGCCAATCCGAACGCCGCCGATCCCCTTAATCGGTTCAGCACACGCCCAGACTTTTTGGTTTTAGGTTACCCGGTTATTTCAATGAAGCGGTCCATTACGCATCCCGGATCGCGGCAAAACCTGTTGGGCAATCATCCGCCCCGCAGTGAAGTGCTTTATTTTTCCAGCGAACTTCAGGTAAACGCAACCACGCCGCCCACCTTTATCACCTGCGCCCGGGACGATAACACCGTTCCAATTCAAAACAGCATTCGCTTTGCCGCCGCCATGCACAAGGTTGGTGTGCCCTGTGATTTTAAGCTCTTTAACGTTGGCGGCCACGGCTTTGGATTGGGTCGCCCCGGCCAGGATTCAGACGCGTGGACCGGCGACTGTGCCCGCTGGCTCAGACGTATGGGCTTTTTGAGTAAATCACGGTGAGCTGCAAACTTTTAGAAGAACAATTATTGAACTTTGCGGCAATGGTTGTTACGTTGCGACTATGAGAGTTTGGTGGAGCCCAACTTTATGAACTATCGCGAGGACTTTATGCCGATACCAAGGTATCTGGGGATGCTGTTAATTACTCTTGTTGCATGGGGGATGCCTGCTTTGCCTCGGCTGGCGATGGCACGGGTTCCCACGATGCAGTGCCCCGCGGGCATACGGGTTATACCGGTATTTCCGCATCTGAAGGTTCCTGAAAATAAGCAAACGGTTGCTAATTATGCCTGGCCCACATTGCAATACTTCCCCGCGCCCGCAGCCAAAGCCAACGGCTGCGCGGTGGTTATCTGTCCCGGCGGCGGCTATGCCATGGAATGGCTCATTGGTGAGGGATACCCGGAGGCCAAGTGGCTTAATTCGCTGGGCGTTGCGGCTTTTGTGCTCAAGTACCGCTTGCCGCACGGCAACCTGCCGCCCAGCGGCGTACCCTGGCCATTGCAGGATGTGCGGCGAGCCATGCAAATTGTGCGTGCACATGCGAAGCAATGGCACATTGACCCGCACCGCATCGGCGTCATGGGTTTTTCGGCGGGTGGCAGCGTGGCCTCGCTCTCGGGCACGCATTGGCTGCCGGGCAACCCCGATGCCGCCGATCCGCTGAATCGTTACAGCACGCGGCCCGATTTTTTAATTCTGGGTTATCCGGTCATATCCATGATGCCGGGTATTACCCATATGGGGTCGCACAATAACCTGTTGGGGCCGCATGCGCCCAAAATCGTGGATGAATACTTTTCCAGTGAACTTAGCGTAACCGTGCTTACGCCGCCGACATTTATGTTTTATGCGCACAATGATACGGTCGTACCGCATCAAAACGAAAAACGCTTTGCGGCAGCGCTGCGGCGCAGCGGCGTACCCGTCACGCT
>JAJXZA010000142.1 GCA_021780285.1 Planctomycetota bacterium | reverse complement strand
TGGGCCTAATCCGGGAACTTGCCGGATTTTAGTTGCAAGGATGCGCCGCCGGTTTTAGTATGTTCGGGCGGTTAAGGATGCACCGCCGGGCACCGAACTGCGGTTGGCGCCTGCCGGGCAAGCGGATGGCGGGTGGCGGGACGGCCGTGGGCCGGAGCAAGTGATGTAACTGTGTTTGAGGCGAAATTCGGCGGAGTTGGCCGCAATGAGCATGCCTCTAAGCAATAGTGTTGATATTGGCGCGTACATGCACGCAACGTTCAGGTTCCGCGGTTTAGGAGTATTGTCTTGAAAAAGCACATTCGATCGAGGGTGTTGGCGGTAAGTATTGCGGGCGCTTTGCTTGCAGGCGGCGTGCTGCCGCTCATTCCATTGGGCGTTGCCAGCGCCCAGTCGCAACCGTCGGCACAGGAATCGTTGGCGCGCGGCGGCGACCTCATAGGCCAGAAAGATTTTGCAACCGCCAAGAAGGTGCTTCTGGCGATTGATCCATCTCAGCTTTCCTCGGCCGACCGCACAACACTGGGCAACCTGCTCGTAGAGGCGGATAAGGGTATCGCGGCATCGGCCGTGACCAATCAGGTATTTCAAAATGCCCAGGCGTCCCTTGAAGATGGGCATCTGGCGCACGCGGCGGCGCTTTATCAGCAGGTCATTTCCAGCCCGGACGTTTCAGCGCAGCTCAAGCAGGAAGCGCAGGAAAACCTCGCCCTGACCCAGGCTAAACAGAAAGAACTCGCGCCGGCCATGGGCGACCTGCTCAACAAGGCCATTGCCGCTTATAACAGCGGCAACCTTGCCCAAGCCGATGCGGACCTCAATACCATCCGCGTTACCGGAGCCGACTTGGGCAGCCAAAATGCGGATATTTCCAAGTACCAGATGTTGATTGCCCAAAAACGCGTGGCGGAGGCCCAGGCGATCGAACAGGCTGCGGCGAATAAGCTCGCTGCGCAGCAGCAGGCCGCTGCGGCAAAGTCTCGTGCCGCCGCCGAGCAGGCAGCCGCGCAGCAGAAGGCTGCTGCGGCAAAGCAGGCCGCCGAGCAACAAGCTGCTCAGCAAAAGCTTGCCGCGCAGCAAGCGGCCGCGGCGCAACAGGCTGCGGAGCAGAAAGCTGCCCAAGAAGCGGCTGCCAAAGCAGCTGCCGAAAAGGCTGCCGCGGCACAACAAGCTGCGATGGCACAAGCTGCTGCTCAAAAGCAGCAGGAAGCAGCGCTTTTGGCGCAGCAACAACAGGCTGAAAGCCAGGCCGCAACAGCCCGTGCCGCTGCCACACAGGCGGCCGCCGAGGCTGCGGCGCGTCAACTCGCCGAGCAACAGGCTGCGGCCGCCGCACAAGCGAAGGCCCAGCAGGAAGCCGCCGCCAAGGCAAAGGCCGCGCAGGAGCAAGCCGCTGCCGCCCAAGCGCAGCAAACGGCCAGTGTGCCGGCCAAGCCCGCACCCGCCAATACGTCTTCCGCAGCCACAACTCCGTCGTCGGCCGTGGCCGTGGTGACACCGGCCCCGATGGCCAAGTCTGCGTCGGCCACTGCCACCGCTCCGGCCAAGCCGATGATGACCGAAACGCAGAAGCAGGTGGATGCCGAGCGAGCTTCGATTCTGGTGGTTGCCGCCGACGATGCGGTTAAGGCGGCTCAATACCAGAAAGCTATTACGATGTACACCGATGCGATTGCGCTCGATCCATCCAACCAGGCGGCGGTGATGGGTCGCAACTACGCCGAAAAACTCGCCACCGGCGAGCATGTCGGCCTGCTTTCACAAACGCTTTACAACCAGGAAATTCTTTCGCAGCGGGCCACGGTGATCTTCAATAATGACCTGCGGCTTTCGTCGCAGGCCATGGCCGCCGGCAAGTATGCCGAGGCGTTGGACCATGCCAACGACGCCGAGGCGGAAGTGACCGGCTCACGTAATTTATTCTCGCAGAGCGATTACGCAGCGATGCTCGCCCGTGCCCGCCAGCAGATTGCCGAGGTGCAAAATGCCCAGCAGCAGGCCCAGCAGCAGGCTCAAATTAAGCAGGCCCAGCAGGTGGCGGTTGATCAGCAGCACCTCAAGGAACGGCTGGCTGCCGAGCGGGCCAACCGCGTGAATCAACTCATGGGGACCGCCGAAGATTACCTTAAACAGCAGCAGTACCAACAGGCGCTCGACACGTTGAATCAGGTGATTGAAATTGACCCTACCAACAACAGCGCCCGCTTTGAGCGGCGCATGGTGCAGGATCAGATTGAATACAACAAGTGGAACCACTACAACAATCTGCGCTCGCTGGAAACGCAGAAAATGCACGTCCGCAACGAAGAAGAAGTGATTCCATACGAAAATCTGCTTATTTATCCCAGCGACTGGCCGGAGCTTAGCCGTCTGCGCGAAAGCGAACAGACAGTTTCACAGTCGCCGGCCGATCAGGAAGTGAAGCGTCGCCTGTCGGCCAATGTTCATCACATCGTGGCCAACCAGACTCCGTTTGAAAACGTGATTGACACGCTGCGCTCGGAAACCGGGACAAATATTGTTGTGAACTGGAGCGCCTTGGAGGCAGCCGGCGTTGAAAAAACCACACCCGTTACCCTGACCTTGCGAGATGTGCCTTTTAAGAAGGTTCTGCAAACGGTGCTGCAACAGGTGCAGGGTGGTGGCGGCACCCAGTTGGGCTATAGCATTGATGAAGGCGTCATCACCATTTCCACCCATGACCAGCTTGCCCAAACCCAGGTGGTGCGCGTGTTTGACATTCAAGACCTGCTCGTGCAGGCGCCCAACTTCAAAAATTTCCCCACCTTTAATCTGCAATCTGCAACACAAAACAGCACCGCCCAGGTTTCAAGCTCTGGCGGTGGCGGCATTGGCAATGCTGGCGGTGGCGGAGGCTTGTTTGGCGGCGGTGGCGGCGGCGCTGGTGGCCAATCTGCCTCAACCGGTCAAAGCCGCACTGAACTGGTTTCTGAGATTACCAAGCTCATTGAAAACACGGTGGATCGTAATTCATGGGTGGATAACGGCGGAACCGTCGGCACCATCCGCGAACTTAACGGCCAGCTTGTTATCAATCAGACGCCGGGCGATCAGCAGAAGATATCCGCCCTGCTTACGCAGCTTCGCGAGGCCCGCTCAATTGAGATTTCGATTGAAGCTCGCTTCCTGCTGGTATCCACCAACTTCCTCAACGACTTCGGCCTGGGCTGGAATCTGACGTTTAACAATGGATTTTTTGGTGGAAACGCACAGCCGCTGACCATCTCCAACAACACTTCAACCACCGCCTTGCCCGAAACCACCGGCGTTCCGGGATCGTTGGGTGCCGCTAACTATGGTCCGGGTTCCGGCAACGACTCCTTGGATGTAACCGGCGGATTTGGCAACACTCTGTCCAACTATCAGCTTAACCTGCTGCTGCGGGCCACTCAGGAGGATAAGCACACTACCACGCTTACCGCCCCGCGCGTAACGCTGTTTAATGGCCAGTCGGCATATATCACCGTTACAGAACAGCAGAACTTTGTGTCCAGCTTTACGCAAACCGCAGGTGCTGCCGGTATCGGCGGTATTTCGGGCGTAGGCACCAACCTCAACATCTCCACTCTGTCCACCGGTGTGGTGCTTGCGGTTACAGCTACGGTTTCAGCGGATCATCGGTATGTGGTCATGACGCTGCAACCATCGCTTTCCACGCTGGATGGTCTCGATACTTTTAACATAACCGGCACGGCGACAAATGCCTCCAGTGGTGTTTTAGGTGAGGGATTCGTACAGTTACCCAAAATTTCGCTTACCCAGGTTGCCACCACCGTTTCTGTACCCGACGGCGGTACGCTATTGATTGGCGGCCAGCGCCTTGTGGGCGAAGTTGAGATTGAATCGGGTGTGCCGGTGCTCTCCAAGATTCCGCTGATCAACCGACTCTTTACCAACCGCACGTATGTGCGCGACAGCCGCGTGCTTCTGATTCTGGTGCGTCCACGCATCATCATTCAGAAGGAATGGGAAAAGAATCAGTTTGGCCAGAACTATTGATGCCCCAAGGCCGGCAAAGCCTCCTATGTCTAAAACTCATGCTGCACCGCACCAAACGCGGTGCAGCTTTTTTTATGTGAGTTGAAGCTTATGCTTCAGTAGGCGGGCTTCAGGCAGCACTTGGCTCAAAACGGCCTCCCGAAGCCCCACAAAGTCAATAGCCCATGAATTGCCGGCCGCCAAAACCGTGGTTTACGATTCGTGGTTGGGGGTGTATGCGATCACCGGCAAAAATAAAACAGAGTGCCCTCAAATGAGCCGATGCAACGGTTTTTGCCTTGGGTGCTTGCAATTCCGGCGACAAGCACCATAATTCTTTCTTTTCGTGGATGCATTGGCTGCCGTATGCCGGCTATCCACGTTGAAGGGGCCTGCAGGCCCGGCTCTGTTGAATGAGCCCGCCTGCTGGAGTGGTTTTCTCTATGGATTGTACGCTGTTAATTGCCGTGGCCTTGGGTGCTTTGGGGGTATTTTTGCTCCTGCCGCGGGCTCAGGCGTCATGGCGCAAGTTGGGTGCGCTGATAACAGTGCTGGTGGGTGGGGGCGGCCTGTTCTATCTGTCGCGCTGGGCTGAATTGCAGGAATCGGCTGCGCCTGCCGGCGGACTTAGCCTGTATTTCTATATTTTTGCCGCCATCGCGGTTGGATCGGCGCTGGCGGTGATAAGCCATCCCAAGCCGCTGTATGCAGCACTCTATTTCGTGATATTAACACTGGCGACGTCCGCGCTGCTTTTAACCCTGTACGCGGAGTTCATCGCGATTGTTCTCATTGTAATTTATGCCGGAGCCATTCTGGTCACCTACGTGTTTGTGATTATGCTGGCCAGTACGCCCGGCGGCGCGCCTGCTGCCGAGTACGACAAGGTATCGGCCGATCCGCTGATTGCGGTTTTGGTAAGCTTTCTGCTGCTGGCCACGGTTTTGCAATTGATGTTTCATGTGTCGGGTCCCGGTTCGCCGGGCTTTATGAATACCAACACCGGATTGCACGCACGGGCCTTGATGGCGGCCAACTTGGGCTACCATTTGCCGCAGTTTTCGGGAATTAAAACTCCGGCCGTGGGCGGCATGGCTGTGCTGGGGCGCAATTTGTACTCGCACTATGCCCTTTCTCTTGAGTTGGCGGGCGTTTTGCTTACTGTTGCCATGGTGGGGGCGGTGGTTATTTCGCGTAAAAACGAGCCGCCGGCAGCGCTGGGAAGCGGAGAATTGCCCACGGAATAATCGGCTGATAATAGAAAGCAGCACTATGGAACTTATGACCAACGCAGCGCTCTATCAGTACCTGGCCTTGGGGGCGGTGCTTTTTGCCATCGGCTTGGTTGGCTTTATGTCGCGCCGCAACATGATTATGATTTTTCTTTCAACGGAAATCATGTTTCAGGGCGTGGCTATCAACCTGATCGCTTTTGCGCGCTATCACCTGAATGCCGATGGTCAATCGTTTGTAATTTTTCTGCTTTCGGTGGCGGCCGCCGAGGCGTCGTTGGCCTTGGCCCTAGTGGTGCTGTTGTACCGCCGTCGCCAAACGCTGAACATTGACGCCTGGTCGGAAATGCAGGGCTAAAACGGCTGGGGCACGCCACACTGCGAGCACGGCGAAGTTACATGGAACCGGCCGGCCTATAACAGAACTTGGAGCACGCACAACAACATGATGGATACTTTGGCAGCCTTAACGATTGTGCAAAAAGCGGCGCTCATTCCGCTGTTCCCGCTGATTGCGGCGGTGCTCATTACCCTTCTTGGCGGCAAGGTGCTTAAGGGCCTCTCGCATCTGCCGGCCATTGCCGGGGTGCTTGCGTCGTTTATTGTCGCCGTATCGCTTCTGATGAGCTACAACGCCTCCGACGGCGGCTTAAGCTATGGCAACGTATTCACATGGTTTGGGGCCGGTGGGTTTCATGTGCCGGTGGGCGTTTATGTAGATTCGCTTTCGATTCTATTCGTCTGCTTTGTGACCGGCATCTCAACGCTGATCTTCATTTACTCCGGCGGGTACATGGCCGGGGATTATGGCTATTTTCGTTTCTTTGCGTACCTGAGCATTTTCGTGTTTTTTATGTGCATGCTCGTGCTGGCCAATAACTTTGTGCTGGTTTATCTCGGCTGGGAAGGCGTGGGTCTGGCCAGCTACCTGCTGGTGGGCTATTACTACCCCAAACCTTCGGCACGCGAGGCTGCCAAAAAAGCATTTATAGTCAATCGCATTGGCGATACCTGCTTTGCCATTGCTATTTTTATTATTTACCTCACATTTCATACCGTAAGCTTTCATGGTGTGCTAGGCGACCCGCACCGGCTGCTGCGCGGATCGTGGCGGGCCGCGCATCACACGGCCATATTCTGGATACCGCTGCTGCTGATGGTGGCTGCGTTTGCCAAGTCAGCTCAGCTTCCTCTGCACGTGTGGTTGCCCGATGCGATGGAAGGTCCCACGCCCGTGTCGGCGCTCATTCATGCCGCAACCATGGTTACCGCCGGCGTTTATTTAGTGGCGCGCTGCATGCCGCTGTTTCAGCATGATCTGCCGGTGCTTCACACCGTTGGTATTATTGGCTGTATTACCGCGTTTATGGCGGCCACCATCGGTATGTGCCAATACGACCTCAAACGTATATGGGCCTATTCCACCGTGTCGCAGTTGGGTTATATGTTTTTGGGTTTGGGCGTTGCGGCCGGCTCGGCGGCGGTATTTCATGTCTTTACCCATGCGTTTTTTAAGGCACTTTTGTTTTTGGCCACCGGTTCGGTCATGCACGCCATGGGGGGCGAGCTTGATATTCGTAAAATGTCGGGCATTCGCCGCGTGATGCCCATTACCACCGTATGCCTTTTGATGGGGGCCTTTGCCTTGGCAGGTATTCCGCCGTGGGCAGGGTTTTTCAGCAAAGATGCAATTTTATCGTCGGCAATGAATGCGACCTGGTCATGGGGGCCGGCGCTGTCTATTGTTGGCCTGCTGACGGCGCTTATAACCTCTTATTACACCTTCCGCGCGGTCTTCCGCGTGTTTTTTGGCCCGCTGGTGCTGCCGGCTACCGCAGGTATGCACGAGCCATCGGCATTCACCATAACTGATGCCCATGGTGCCGAGCATAATGGCCACGATCACGCCCATGACGACGCCCATGCTCACGCCGGCAAGCCCACCGATGGCTCGCCGATGATGTGGCTGCCGCTGATTATTCTGGCAATTGGCGCCACCACGGTTGGATTTATGGGCGTATTTGGCGGGCATGGTCATGAAGGTGGCCTGATGCGTCGCTTTTTGGCCGGCAACGATCTTAACCCGGCCGTGCAAACGTCAACGGTGGGGATTGCGGGCATTCCGGTTACGCATGTGGAGCAATCCATGCGGGTGGCTCCCAACGTGCTTATGGGCATTTCAGCGGCGCTGGGCGTTTTGGGCCTGCTCATCGCCTACTATTTTCATCTTGCCAAGCGCGACGCCGCCGAGGCCGCAGCGGCGCGATTCCGTCCGCTGGTTAAATTTCTCGAAAATAAATGGTACTTTGATGAGCTATACGACTTGGGCCTCGTTCAACCGCTGTGGGCGTTTGGGTGGCTGCTCTCGTACTTTGACCGCTTTGTGGTTGACGGCCTGGTTTTTGTGGTGAGCTTTGTTCCACAGTTGGCCGGTTTTTCGATCAAACCAACCGAAAGCGGGCGGCTGCGATACTATGGCATCGGCATGGTCGCCGGAATCGCCGTAGTGGTGCTTGGGGTGTTGTACCTGATGCACTAACAAGTGCACGGCCCTGATGGGCTTGCCGGCCCGCAAACAGTGCGGCAGTGAATAGGGCCTGATTGCCCCTGGCCGGCTAATTAGAAACGGATAGAACGCATGCATAGCAACTGGCTTATTCCCCTCATGCTTTTGGCCCCGCTGGTGGGGGCCTTAGTGCTGTTTATGCTGCCCCAGAAGGCTGCGGCGAGCATGGGCGGCAAATTGGCGTTTGTGTTTGCGCTGATTCCAACGCTCATCACGGTATTGCTCATCAGCCGCTTTAACATGGCCGAGGGGCAAGCCTGGCAGGAAATGTTCCGCTACAACTGGATCGGGCAGCTTGGCATTCACTTTACGGTCGGCGTAGATGCCATGAGCCTCTGGCTCGTGGCCCTCACGGTGCTTATAACGCCCGTAACCATGCTGGATGCTATGAGCAAAATCAAGCATCGGCATAATGAGTTTTACGCTTGGATGCTGCTGGGTTACTTCGCCATGATTGGCATTTTTGTTGCCCAGAATGTCATGCTGTTTTATTTGTTTTTTGAGTTTTCGCTCATCCCTACCTTTTTTATCATCGGTATTTGGGGCTATTCCAACCGGCGAAAAGCCGCAGCCAAGTTTTTTTTGTACGCGTTTGCCGGCTCTATTTTTATTCTCGCCAGCCTGCTGTACTTGGCTTGGGCACATTACGAGCAGGCAGGATCGCTTTCGTTTGGCTTAAAGGCGCTCTATCACACCGGTCAATCGCTTCCGCTTGAAGCGCAGTGTTTTGTGTTTGCGGGTCTTCTGATTGGCTTTGCGGTAAAGGTGCCTCTGTTTCCGCTGCACACTTGGATGCCACTGGCCATTACCGAGGCCCCATCGCCCGGCTCGGTGATCATTGCGTCGTTTAAAATCGGCGCCTACGGCCTGTTGCGCTTTGCCCTGCCCATGCTGCCGCTGGCGGTGGTTCACTTTACACCGGTGGTTGCGGTGCTGGCCATCATCAGCATTCTTTATGGCGCGCTCATCAGTTGGGTGCAGCGCGATATGAAGTGCCTTATGGCTTATGCGGTGATCAGCCACCTGGGCTTGTGCGTGCTGGCCATGTTTGCATTAACCACCAGCGGCCTTACCGGCAGCCTCATGGTGATGATTAACCAGGGGCTTGCAGCCGGCGCACTGCTGCTGGTGATGGGTATGATTACCCAGCGCTATGCAACCCGCAATTTAATGGATGTATCGGGCCTCGCCCGTCGGTTACCGGCGCTTGGGTTCTTTGCCGGGTTTTTTGTGATTGCCACCGTGGCCGTGCCCGGCCTCAATGGCTTTATCAGCGAAATACTCTCCTTGGTGGGAACCTACGTAAGCGGTTCGCCGAACCATGGCGGCTCGCTTGGCCCGGCCTACGCCATCCCGGCGGCTTTGGGCATGGTCGTGGGTGCGTTGTATATGCTTTACTGGATCGGCAAGGTGTTTTTTGGTCCGCTGCAGGAACCGGCTGTGGACGATGAAGGCTCCAGTCCCATGCCGCCCAAGGACCTCTCCATGGCGGAGTGGACGGCACTGGTGCCCTTGGCCGCTGCAACACTCTTTTTGGGCTTGTACCCCGGCCCGGTGCTGCGTTCGCTTGAGCCGGCGATGAACAACATAAAACAGAATGTTCTTGCCGGCAAAAATGGGCCTCCGAGCCTCCCAATAAAGACAATGGCTTCGGTAATGCCGGTTGCAGCTAAATCGAGTTTGGCCTTGCTGGCCCGGCCCGGAAAATAGCAGCAGCAGGCTTGGGTAGCAGCCCGCT